>DDWA01000039.1 GCA_002345425.1 Caryophanales bacterium UBA2298
AAAAGCACAAATATTTTGTGCTTTTTCTTTAGCTTATTGGATCCATTAAATAATCTTCAAAGTTGTCACTCATTACGATATTATCTTTATCGATATACCACAAAGCTTCTAATCCGGGATAGTTATTCACAAAGGCTAAACCTTCTTCAACCGTCATTAAATAAAGTGTGGTTGATAAAATATCGCCGATAGCTGCATCATTATAAAGGACTGTTAAACTAGTTACTTCACCGCCAGGGTAGTAAGTTCTAGGATCGATGATATGATGATAGATGGTTTCGTCATCCATATCATTTAAATTTTTAAAATATCTTTGATAATTACCGCTTGATACTAAATTTAATCCTGATTCTAACTTCACAACTGCATAATAAGGGCTATCGCCAATTCCTGTAAAAGGTGTTGTTAAAGCGATGTAGAATAATCCATCTTCCTTATCAAAGTTAACACCATGTGCATAAACATTGGAATTACCGAGATTGAGGATATAATTAATTTCATATCGGCTCAAATAATCAGCGACTAATTCACTAAAGTACCCTTTAGCGAATCCACCCAAATCAATACCCATGTTTTCTTGAGCGAAACCGACAGAGAAATCATCTTCATTTAAAATGATATCATCGGGATTAATATTGAAACCCGCGTTGTCAATAACTTCATTTGGTACAGGACAATAATCAACTCCTAGCTCGATGAAAGAATCGCAACTGCCACTATTTCTAGCATTATGCCAAACTTCTAAGACTGGGTGTAAAGCAATATTGAATAATAACATATCATCAACAACTATAATGTCTTCATTATCTATAGCGAATTCAATTGCTCTAAATAGTTCTTCATCGACAGTTACGGGCGCATCAGAATTATTAATGGTATAGAGATTATTTACATCTGGATAAGCATTGTATTTATCAAAATATTTATGATATTGCATCAACATCGCTTCAAAATCGATAAATATTTGATTGATATCAAAATCATAATCACTATCAACATAAATTTTTAAAGAAAGAATGGTATCGAAATAAGAAGTAAATCTTCTTTCGCAAATATAAACTCCTTCAGTTTGACCAGCTACACAATAATCTTCTTGGGGATTTGGGAAAGTTGTAGTTGTATTGTTACTACAAGCAATTAAAGTAAGTGCGGAGATTATAAATAAGAGTAAAATAGTAATTTTTTTCATGAAACGTCTCCTTATTATTTTAGTTTAAAAATTGTTAAGTTTATTATATAATATACATATAGAGAAGGTGATATTATCAAAAAGCGCGATATAATCTTCATAAGTGCAATTCTTTTGATTGCTTTAATCAGTGGCTTGACATTTAGAATTATTGAAAAAGTCAATGATACTGGTAATTCTTACGCTAAAGTAGTTTATCAAAATGAAGTCATCTTGATGGTCAATCTAAAAAATAATGAGTATCACATCTATGATACTATCTATAAAGAATTAGTTAATGTCGAAAGAGCGGAAGAAGGGATATTTTATGTCCCTGGAAAAACAACTACTGAAATGACCGAATTATATTTAGTAGACGATTTCGCTAAAGACAACCAAATTATAGGAATCAAAGTCGTTGTTGAAGACGAAAAAATAAGTGTCGCTTATCAGGAAAGTCCTAAAGACTTATGCCAGTTACAAAAACCAACCTCTTCACCACTTATGCCAATAGTTTGTTTACCTAATGAATTAGTTATAAATGTTTACACTGATATCGAAAGTAATCAGTTTATCCCAGATTCAATATTGGAGTGATTATTATGTTAGTTATTGTAAGTCCAAGCGTTTTCTTCATCTCAAGAATTATTCTTTTCTTCATCGCTACAATGTTTATCTTTAAAGCGATGCAAGCGATAGATATTGCTAGGATTTTTAGAAAAAATTCCGCTGACCAAATCCGATTTTTATTTATGGCCATTTCGGTAATACTTGGTTACTTATTTGTTGATGCGATTGTTTCTTTGTTTGAAAATCTTAATAACCTGTTTTAGGGTAATCGCTAGTTTCCTCGATAATAACAAAATTATCTTGATAATTATTGGCATTGAATAATTTTTCTTTTATTTCTATAAAATTATTTTCATTGAGATAAAAATGGAAAATTATATTATCTGAATAATCAACGTTATCAAGCTTAGTTTGATCACGGACTATCTTGTCGACATTACCTAAATTATTATAATCACAAGTTACTTTACAGTAATATGTGGTTATTTTTTTGACAAAAGTAGCTCTGCTTAAAGCTAATGAAGCGGTATGAGAATAAGCTCTAATTAATCCGCCCGATCCCAATAATGTTCCGCCAAAATATCTGATAACAATCATTAAAGTATGATTCAATCCATGGGCTTTGATGACTTCTAATATTGGATATCCGGCAGTTCTTGAGGGTTCACCATCATCACTGCATTTATGTTGATTATCATCTAGAATGTAGGCATAGGTATAATGATTAGCATCTGGGTATTCATGTTTCGTCTTTTCTAGAAGTTCCTTTACATCCGCTGCTGTCTCAGCGTGATGAAGAAGTCCGATAAATCTTGACTTCTTTTCAATATATTCCGCTCTGGTTAAACCCATTACTGATATCATATCATCACCGATTGATATTATAACATATTCAACAATTTTTAGAAACAGTAATCTAGCGATTAAATCTTTTCCGATTTTGCCTATAATTTGTATTAAACAATTAGTATAAAATCAGCGATTATGATATAATTAAGAAGGTGATTTTATGAATAATTTATACTCCTTAGGTCAGACCATTTTAAAAAAACTTAAAGATAATGGGTATGAAGCCTACTTTGTAGGCGGTTTTGTAAGAGATTATTTATTAAACAGAGAATCCAGTGATATTGATATTACAACAAACGCTACACCTAAAGAAGTTGAAAACTTATTTGAAAACACTAAAGCAACCGGACTTAAGTACGGTACGGTTACAGTATTAATGGAGAATCATCCTTTCGAGGTTACAACTTATAGAATTGATCAATCATACATTAATCACCGTAAACCAGAATCAGTGGTTTATTCTCAAAGTTTGGAAGAAGATTTAAAAAGACGAGACTTTACTATCAACGCATTAGCAATGAATAGCGAAGGAAGGATAATTGATCTATTTAACGGAGAAAAAGATATAAACAATAAAATAATAAGAGCAATCGGTATCCCTGACGAAAGATTCAATGAGGATTCTTTAAGAATAATAAGAGCTTTGCGGTTTTCAAGCAAGCTTGGTTTTTCAATTGAAGAAGAAACACTTTTGAGTATGAAAAAAAATATCAAAAAGATTTTTCATTTACCGAACGAAAGAGTAGTGCCGGAGTTAGAAGAACTATTCTCAAGCGCTTATAATAAAAAAGCAACTACCTATATGGAAGAGATTAATATTGCTAAAGTTTATCCAGAGTTTCAAAGGGGATTGAATCTTTACAATAATAGTAAAATTTCTTTAGATCTTAACGAGTTTTTCGCTCTGTGTTTATACTCGTCTAATCAAGAATTGCCTGATTATTGGCGCTTACCCAACAAAGATAAATTATTGATTTATAAAGTTATCGGCTTATTGAGATTAACAAGAAAAACCAATTATAATCCTTTGGTTGTATATCAAGCTGGACTTGATATCTGTTTAATGGCAAACAGGATAAATCAAGTTCTAGATTCTGAAAGCGATCAAGAAGCTTTGATCCAAGATATCTATACAAGTTTGCCGATTAAAAAAAGAAGTGAAATGAGTTTAAATGGTCATGATATTTTAGAAATTAAAGACATAAACAATGAGGAAATTATTGGAGAAATAATTGAAGAATTAGAATATAATGTTGTAAATAAACATCTTGAAAACGAAAGAGAAAAATTAAAGGAATTTGCTAAGCAATTATTGGAGAGATTAGATGGATAAAAGACCTTTTTACTGTTATCTCGATAATTTTGATGAATTGACAATTATCATCCCCATCAAAAATTATCAAGATAATTTAGATTACTTTTTAATTGGTAATGAAGAAATAATTAAATTAAAGATAAATCAAAAAATTAATCTAGGTGTGGAAATTAAGCTTATTGCTAATTTTGACGCCTATATTGATTTGGGTAAAGTATATTTCGTTGAAAATACTAAAAAACAAATGTCAGAACTTTACACTGGCAAGATTGTTAGAACCGAACTGTTCGACAATATCTATAACTATAAAAAACATGACTTAGGATATACTTATTCAGTTGAATCAACTAAATTTAAAATCTGGTCACCAGTTGCTAAATATATTAAGTTAGAGTTAGTTGATAAAGAAAATAACGTTTCCCTTTATGAGGTCGAATATAAGATTTCCGGAGTTTGGCGTGTGGTTGTCGAAGGTGATTTAGACGGATATAAATATCGTTATATCATCTATGTCAACGGTAAGGAACAAACTGTACTTGACCCTTATGGAAAAGCTAGTAACGCCAATGGAGAATATAACTATATAATTGATTTTTCCAAAACTTATCAAATCAAGAATAAGACTAATTTTAGCGGTAATCCATTAGATGCAATTATCTACGAAACCAGTGTTAGAGATTTTACAAGTGATGAATCTTTATCTTTTAAAAACAAGAAAAAATATCTTGGTTTTGTCGAAGAAGGAATTAAAACTACAGAAAATTTATCGGCAGGAATTGATTATTTAAAAGAACTAGGAATCACTCATGTGCAGTTGATGCCAATCTTTGATTTTGAAGGAATCGATGAATTAAATCCGGAAAGTCAATATAACTGGGGCTATAATCCAAGTCAGTATTTCGTGCCAGAAGGATCATATGCTACCGATGCAAACGATCCATATGCAAGAATCAATGAAGTGAAAAAGATGGTTGATAAATTGCATGAAAAAAACATATCAGTTGTTATGGATGTTGTTTATAATCATGTTTATGACGCTATAGATTTTTCTGTGGAAAAATTAATACCGGGTTATGCTTATCATGTTGATCGTAACGGTATCAACACCAATGTTTCTGGCTGTAACAACGATCTTGCAACACATAGAAAAATGATGAGAAAGTTGATAATAGACGCTACCCTTTTTTGGGCAAGCGAATATAAGATTGATGGTTTTAGATTTGACTTAATGGGATTAATCGATTATGAGACAATGAATGAACTTGCTCAAGAACTTCATGACTTAAATCCGAAAATCATAGTTTATGGTGAAGGCTGGAATATGTATTCTTCTAATCTAGCTGATCGCATGGCTCATATGGCAAGCAAAAAGGTAATACCTACTATTGGCTTTTTCAATGACAAGTTCAGAGAAACGATTAAAGGTTCAACCTTTCATCCTAAAGAACCGGGATATACATCCGGTAATTTAGGAGATATTGAAATAGTCAAAGAAATGCTACTCGGTAGCGCTAGAAACCGTTATATGTTTAAATACCCTGCTCAAAGCATTAATTACGTGGAATGTCATGATAATTTGACATTTTACGATAAATGTCTCTATATGACAGATAATTTAGAATTGATTCATCAGCAACAACTTTTAGCCACTTCAATTGTACTTTTATCTCAAGGAGTTCCATTTATTCATTCTGGTCAAGAATTTTATCGCACCAAAGAGTTAGATGAAAACTCTTATATATCTAGTGACTCCATTAATAAAATTGATTGGTCTTTAAGAGATAAACATGAATCAAGAATAGCGTTTTTAAGAGAATTAATCAAAATTAGAAAATCACACAATTGCTTTAAACTGAAATCTTCAAGTGACTTAGACGCAAAAACTGAAGTAGTAGCTTTAAACTCTGGGTCATTGATGATGCACTTCAATGATACTTGTAATTTATTGTTAATCTTTAAACCGAACGATAATCAAGAAACTATTATTATACCTGAAGAATATCAATTACTAATCAGTTCAGAAGCATTTGAAACAATCGACACAAGTCAATACCAATTAGACCAAATTGGTACTTACATATTCAAGAAGGGAGATGAGTAAAAATGTTTGAAAACGGAGTTAAATATGAGTTCTTTGCGAAAGTAATGCAAATCAATGATTCAACTTACGCAACTTACCCGATAACTGTTCTTACTGAAAACGATGAATCAGCTATCATCCGAGTAAAACAAGAAGAAAACTTATCATTAAACAAAATCTATTATTTTAAGACTGAGGGTGTTCTTTTTAAAGAAAAAATTCATCTTGAAGTATTAGAATATACTAAATTATCAGATTTAGAATTATCAGATGCTAAAAAAGAAAAACTCATGAAATTTTTCTACAATCACGCCCCAATCAACACAACAGAAATTATCAAGGATATTGAAGATATTATTTCTAGTTTAGAAAATACAGTTATAAAAGATATAACTTTAAAAATCTATCAAGATAAACGAGATGATTTTTACCTCTATCCCGCCGCTACTAAATTCCATCACGCCTATATCTCAGGGCTTGCGTATCACACGCATTCGATGTTAAGGTTAGCGAAAGGTTTTTTAGAGGTATATGATTGGTTGAACCCTGATTTACTGTATTCTGGAATTATCCTTCATGATATTTGTAAAATCTCAGAATTTGATTCTTATGAGGGCAGCAATTATACTATTAAAGGTAAACTGATTGGTCACATCGCTATGGGAGTTAGTCTCCTAGATCAAGTCGCTAAAGATTTAAATTACCAAGACGAAGAAGAAGTAATGTTACTACAACATATCTTATTAAGCCATCATTACTACGGTAACTTCGGATCTCCAAAAAAACCTAATATTGCGGAAGCTTTAATGATTCATTTTATTGATAATATTGACTCAAAAGCCTGCGTTTTAGGCGAAGAGTTGGAGCTAGTGGAAAACGGCGATTTAACTGGACCAATCGGTGTTTTAGAAAGAGAAAGATATTACAAGCATAAGTTATCTAAATAATAAAAAAACTGTAAGGATTTTAACTTTCTTACAGTTTTATTTTTATTAATATTTGTTAGTTTAAATACTTACCTAAGATTGCTCCATAATAAGCATCTTCAACTTCTTTTAGATTAACCATTAGTTGAGCGTTAGTAAGTTCTGTATAGTCATTTTCAACGAAGTTTCCATCAACTAGTAACTGTGACATTCTCACATTAACAGTGCCTAATACATAAAATTCATTCAACACACCATCGAAATAGAAGTTTAAAGCCTTTGTGACTGATGCTGGGATTTTTGGAACAGTTATATTAAACTTATCTTCGATATCAGCGTTAGTCAAATCATAAACCATTTCATAGAATTTATATGTTGCATATAACTCTAATTGGGCTAATGTCGGTTTATCATTTATATTGAAAGCAGCATCGCTATAAAGATTAGCGTCTTCTCCAATAGCACTATATTTAGCAGAGAATTGTTCGAAGTCATCACCTTTTTCAACAAGGATCAAATGTAAACCGAATTCAGTAATTACTAAATCTGACAATAATTCTTCTAGATCTAAGTTTTGAGGTAAACGATATTCTTGATAAAGTGCAATTAAAGCTTGAGTAAATTCTTCAGCGTAGTTATCTTTAGTTCCATATTCACCGCTATAATTAAGTGAATGGAATATAGTTTCATCTTCGCTATCTTGCATATTTAAATCTTGCCATGTTAATAAAATACCTTTTTGTTTATAAATACCCCAAGTTTCATCATCTCTTGTTGCTTTTAAATAATCATCAACTAAAGCTTTAAAATCACCATCAAATTCACCGATTGCAATTTCTAAACCAGCCAATAAAGTATTCAACGCTTCCTTATCTTCAGGACTAAGGGCTTCGTTATATTCTTTATAATCATCAGGATTTCCATCTTCATCAAAATCAATAAAGATTAATAAGTGAACAACATCCAAACTGAAGTAGTTGTTATAATTATCTTCTACGATATCATATAGCGCTTCAACTACATCATATTCTTCAATTACTGAATTGATTAAATATGGTTGTAATTCTCTAGCGATAAAATATTCTAATAAAGCTAATTCGGTTTTTGTTCCATATTGTGAATAAGCATAATCAGAGAATGAATCATATGGATAAGTCATACCATATTGTTGATATAAACTCTTTAAATAAACATAATATTGTTTAGAGTTAGAGACAGCAGCGTACATTTCATCCATTCTCGCTGTATTGTTTCTCTTAATATTTCTTTGAGTACCGAATGCTTCTTCGTAAAATTCAGAGTAAAGCATTTCTTTAAATTCAGAAGCATAAACAGTATAAATTGCTGGATTTTTAGCTAAAGCATAAACATGTAAATCATCAGCTGTAAATTCAACAGGGTCTTCAGATGTTAGGGTTTTTTCTAAACTAGCAACTAAAGTTTTATTGCCTTTTTTGTTTGGCTCAAAACTAGCGTCAGTTTTCATGTAATCTAATCCAAGATAATAATCATAGATTTCTAAACCAACTTCAGTTCTCATCTCAACTAATTTTTTAGATATATTAGTTGCGCCATTAGTTCCAAAAACTTTATCATCAATTAATTTTTGTGCAACTGCATCATATACAGTATTATCATTTATTAATGATTTTAAACTAGGGAAAGTAATGTTTGGATTAGTAACGGTTGAATTTTCGCCAGTAGGTAAAACATTTACTGAGATAGTTCCAGTTCTAGTTTCACCTAAAGCTTTGATTGTATAATTCATATCAACGATAGTCGCAACGTCAGGAGTAGTAACTTCACCGGTATTAGAAATAACTGTTTTATCGGCTGAAGACCAAGTTATTTTTGCCCCATACTCACTAGTTGTCGGCAATTCAATTGATTCAACGATATTTTCCGGTAAAACGATTGAAGATTCGATTAAATCTAAAACAGCTTTTCCTAAATCATATTTTTGTGTTTCTTCCAGTTTAAATGTTAAATAATTGAAAGCAATCGCTTGACTTGAAATTGATTGTGGTTTATGTGAATATGTTTTTTCATTTAACCCTGAAATAGTTCTGAAAATATAAGTAGCGAGTGTTGCATTATTTTCTTTTACATCCTCAAAATTAAAACTTAAGTATTCATTATCCAAAGCTACTAAATCTTCTTTAGTTGCATTTTCAGGTAACGAGTCACGGAATTCACCGTATACATAGTTATACATTAAAATATAATAATTAAGAATTTCTTGTTCTGTTAATTCAGTTGTATTATTTGAAGTAAAAGTAGTTACTTCATCTTGTGCTTTATAAACTTTATTAAAGATTAAAGAATGAGTATCAGTAACATCTGTAAGCGTTGCGTCATAGACAGTTCCATCAGCTGTAATAGTGTAAATAACAGCGTCTAAATCATCTTTAACTAAGATATCTTCATCTTCATCATAAGGATCTGTTTTACTCATTGTGTAATAAGTTGTGTTAGCATCTTTATAAGTTTCAGCATCTTCCAAAGTATTGAAGATTAAGTCTTTAGAAATAACTTCAACAAGTTCATCATCAAGTAAATTACCGTTAATACCTATAGTATAATTATTATCATCGGCATCGGTGTAAACACCACCAGTACCTAAAGTGTAAACAATTTCTTCTTCCATATTCAATAAATTAGCGTCATCATCAAAGTAATAGACATCTACGGTTACATAAGCTTCAACGATATTTTCTTGATTATCCAAAAATGTTTCATCACTGTAAACAAAACCTTTATAAAGCGCTAAAGCTTCATCATTAAATTCAGTTAAATGGAAATGCTGTAACACATCTAAAGCATCTTCTTTACTAGTGAAACGAATATTGATGGCTTTCATATCTTCGAAGTAAGAACTGATGAATGCTGTCGCAACTTCAATATCAGTAAGCTCTTCAGTCAAAACTTCCAAAGCATATTTTTCTCTGACGATTAACAAACTGACATAAGCGGCTTCATTACCTTCATATCCAGAAAGAACCATTGATCTAGCAAATTCTTCTTCAAGTCTAGTTCTTGTTTCTTCATCAAGATCAGCAATTTCAGTTTCGTCATCTGTCCCATAAGTCAATTTCTGAATTTTATCAGTAATTTCTTCATTGGTAACTTCATCAAAATATTCTTCTAACAATAAAGTATCAACCATCATCAATAATTGTTGAATACCATTATTTGATTTAATTTGTTCAAAAATTTCTTCGTTTGTTATTTTGTAAATAACATTGCCTTCAGAATCTAGACGTTCGTAAAAAACGCCATTAGGATCTTGTAAGCTTGGCATTCTGGTATTTCCAGTTGCTAGAGCTAGGATGACAGCTCCAAGAACTATGGTTAAAATAACCGATGTTATTACAATAATTTTTTTCGTTAATGGGTTACTCATGTTTTTCCACTCCTTATTAATTTTCGCAATATATATCATATCATTTTTTGGCTTTAAACACAACAAAAATATTGTTAATGTTTTGTGATTAATTCGTGAATTTTAATATATATTTTTAATCTTAAAGTAAGATTCTTAACTATTATAGTTTATTTACTCTGAATTTGCAAAAGAAAATCGCTTTATTAATAGATGTTTACTGATTAATTAGTAAAATTAAAACTTTATTGAAACTTATTATCTAAAAGTGCAAATATTATTGACAAAGCATACCCTTAATTATATAATATATACGTAAATAGCAAAACTAGTGAAAACTAGTGACGCAAAGCTATAGGGCCTTCGTGAGATGGTTGCCAGTTGCCGTTGTCTTAAATGACGAGGGCGTTTTTTATTTCTTAGAGAGAAATTAAAGATGCTTTCAAATAGATGATGGCTTTTTTTGTATAAAAAAAAACCCGATGAAACAACTAAATAAAATTGTTAAATGAAAGTTTTTGACGTAGGTGAAGAAGATGAAAAGAAACAAAGATAAAAAGATTAGTTTATCAAAAAGAATAGTCAGCTTGACGGTTTTTATTAATGCATTATTCTTAATCCTTGTTGCTACCATCTTTTTGTTTTATACTTTCATAAAGATTAATGAAAATAAAACTAATTTAGTTCAGAACCAGACACAAGCAATAGTTAACTCAACTGATAAATTCTTAGAAGGTATCAGTAAAGATGTTGACTTATTAGCATCTAGTCCTAGTATCATTGCATATCTTAACTACATTAATGAAGGTAATGACCCAAGAGTATTAGAGACTGATTTAGAATATCATGTCCTCTATGATTTTATGGTTTTAAGTAATTCAGTTATTGATCATCAAGCAGAAGCCGCTTATGACCTAATTTTCTTAGCTACCGATTACAATTGTTTATCTGCAACTGAAGGGTGTGCAGTGACCAATACGGGGCAAGTGCTCTATGAGACATGGTTAATAAATGAAAGACCATGGCGAATTGATTTAGGAAACGCTGAAGGTAAACTAACAGAACCATATGTTGATGCAATTACCGGTGAATATACTTTCACTTATGTCGAAAGAGTTTACGACGGAGATCAACAAATAGGTTATGTAGGTATCGATATGTCTTTAACTAGTTTGGGAGTGTTAGTTGAAAGCATCGATCGCGACATTAATGGCGAAATTGCTGAAGTATTAGTTTTTACCAACTATGAAAACGACCCGACTCTAGCTTTCTTCAGCAAGGAAATATATGCTGATTATTTCATGAAATCTGGGACTGAGTATCAAACTATTGATGACAATTTAAATTTTAGTGATAGCGGAATTAAAAGTTTGGTAGATAATTATCAATTAAATGGAGTCCTAAGAACAGATATCTTTGATAAAGAATATTTAGTTACTTACAATAATCTAGAAGAATTTGGATGGCAATTGGTTATTTTAGTTGATAATACAACAATGTTCTCAATGGAGATAGTTTTTGCAATTCTACTTGTTGCGATTGCAATCTTAATTTATTTAACATCACTTTTATTGACTAAAAGAATTAAAAGAATATTAGCGCCTATCAATAAAATTACCGAATCGCTGGAAGAAATCAAAAATGGAAATTATAATGTAAGAGTAAACTTAATTGAAAACAATGAAATTAAAGAAATAGGTGATTCAATAAACTTGATGTCAGAAGAAATCGATCGTCAGGTCAAATTAGTTTATGAAACTTTTGCCTATGATACTTTAACCGGATTCAAAAACATCACCGCTGCAAAAATTGATATCAATAGAAATATTTTATCAGGTAATAAAAAATCAGCTGTTTGTATCTTTCAGGTTGAAAATATTAAAAATATCAATATAATTAAAGGACAGATAGTTGGTGATAATCTTTTAAAAACTATCGCCCTTGAATTGAAAACAATCCTGGCTAATAGCGAATATATTTATGCTAACGGGCATGATGAGTTTATCTACATCATGAGCAATATTCCTTCTTTGGAATTTGTAGAAACATCGATAATGAAAATCTTAGCTTATTTTAAACAGCCTTTGACAGTGAAGAATATAAAATTAGAAGTGAAATTCTATATCGGTATTGCCATTTATCCTACTGACGGTAATATTTTAGACGACTTAATCAAAAAGAGTGATACAGCTTTATTTAAAGCAAAACAGAATAGTGTCAAACGCTATTTATTCTATAATGAAAATATTGCCAGAGAAATATCTTACAAAGCACAAATCTCCGAACAACTATCAAAAATAATAGATAACCATGAAATATATTTAAAATACCAACCGTTAATCGATAATAAAAATGATCTTTATGGCTTTGAAGCTTTAGCAAGATGGAATTCTCCTATTTTAGGCGAAATATCTCCTAGCAACTTCATCACCAACGCTGAAGAAAATTATATGATTGTCCCAATCGGTACTTGGGTTCTTCGTGAAGCATGTAATA
>DDWA01000026.1:0-33236 GCA_002345425.1 Caryophanales bacterium UBA2298
ACAATTTCCTAAGAAATAAAAAAAACACAGGGTGTGGAATCCTGTGTTTTTTAAATTTGGCATTTTAACGTTTACTGAATTGCGATGCTTTACGTGCTTTTTTAAGACCGTATTTTTTACGTTCTTTAACACGTGGGTCTCTTGTGATTAATCCAGCTGGTTTAAGAATTTTTCTGTATTCTGGGTTAACTTCTAACAAAGCTCTTGTGATTCCTAAACGGATCGCTCCAGCTTGTCCGATAAGTCCTCCCCCATTAACATTAACAGAGATATCAAATGTATTTTCGTTTCCGGTTAAAACTAAAGGTTGTGAAACATCTAGTCTAGCTAGTGCTGAAGGAATATAGTCAACAAACTCACGTTCATTAACTGTAATCTTACCATCACCAGGTCTTAATATTACTCTTGCAACTGAAGATTTTCTTCTTCCAGTTCCGCGATACATAACAGATTTAGCCATTGTTTCCTCCTATCCTCTTAGTTCCATAACAACAGGTTTTTGAGCCTGATGTTTATGTTCTGCTCCCGCATAAACGAATAATTTTGTGTACATTTGATTTCCTAGTTTATTCTTTGGTAACATTCCCTTAATTGCTAACTCAACCATTCTTGTTGGTTTTTCAGCCATTAAGACTTTAGCCGTTCTTTCTTTGAGTCCTCCTGGATAAGTTGAATGAGTATAATATTTTTTATCATTCCATTTATTACCAGTTAAGACGATTTGATCAGCGTTAATCACGATAACATAGTCGCCACAATCTACATGTGGTGTAAATGTTGGTTTATGTTTCCCTCTTAATACTGTTGCTACTTCTGTAGCTAAACGACCTAATGTTTGTCCCGCTGCATCAACTACGAACCACTCGCGTTGAATTGTATTCTCATTTGCCATAAATGTTTTCATTTTATACCTCCTTAAATTTTTTAAAGAGCTAGTGGGCTATAAAATAAAAATGTACCTTTAATATGATACCATTTGTCTATAATTAAGTCAACAAATATTCTCTGTATTAAAAAGATAATTTTTTAGCTTATTTTGTCCCCTGGTTCCATATTTTTATTTGCTTCAATTACATAGAGTTTGCCATCTTTATCCTCGCCAGCTAAAATCATTCCTTCGGAAAGAATACCTCTAAGTTTAACTGGTTTTAAGTTGCAAACTACTAATACATTTTTACCAACAAGGGTCTCAGGTTTGTAATCATTAGCTATTCCTGAAACGATGCTTCTAACTTTATCACCGGTATCGATAGAAAAGACTAAAAGTTTTTTTGCGTCAGGATGATTCTTTCCTTCTAAAACCTTTCCAACTCTGATGTCGTTTTTAGCAAAGTCGTCAATTGTAATTTCTGGTAGAATTTCTGGTTTAGGTTTTTCTTCTATTTGCGGCTTGCGATTTTGATCCATCATCGCTTTGATGTTTTGTTCTTCTTTTTCTTGGTCTAATCTAGGGAAAAGATGGTCTGGTTTTTCCACGACGGTGTAAGTTTCTTTTTTTCCAAACTCATAGCTATTAAAACTTGTAAATTCATCTTCAACATTAAGCATTTTGAAAACTTTAGGACAAGTTTCGATAAGTACAGGAATATACATGATATTAATCAGCCTAATACTCTCTAAAAGATGGTACATTACTGATTCAAGAACATTTTGCAATTCTTTGTCTTTTGCTAATTCCCAAGGGAATGTATCATCGATTAATTTATTGGTTCTTTTTACCAAAGCACTTACTTCTAAAAGTGCTGCGGCAATTTTAAATTCGTCCATATTTTGTTGGTAATTGACAAAGACTTCTTTAGCTGTATTTCTCAGTTCTTCTTCGTGCTTATTATATTCATGATTATGTTTAATATTTTTGACTGTTCCTTTAAAATACTTATTGACCATCGAGATAGTACGAGAAACTAAATTACCGAAGTCATTTACTAAGTCAGTATTTACTCTGGCAACATAATCGCTAGGAGTAAATGATCCATCATGACCATAATTCAATTCACGGACGATGTAATATCTAAAAGCATCTAAACCATATTTATTAACTAATTGATCTGGATAAATAACGTTGCCTTTTGATTTAGAAATTTTACTATCTTTCATCAAATACCAGCCATGTGCAAACAGTCTAAATTTAATCGGTATATCTAGAGCCATCAACATAATTGGCCAATAGATAGCGTGAAATCTTAAAATATCTTTTCCGACCACATGAATTACTTCATCGCCGTTAAGCCAATATTTTTGAAATAGACTATCATTTTTAGAGCCATAACCCAAAGCAGTAATATAATTGCTTAAAGCATCAATCCAAACATAAACTACGTGTGCTGGGTTTGATTTAACTTTAATTCCCCAATTAAATGCAGTCCTAGAGACACTTAAATCGTTCAGTCCGGATTTGACGAATTGAACTACTTCGTTTTTTCTCGTTTCTGGGACGATGAAATCTGGGTTATCTTCAATAAATTGCAATAAACGATCTTGGTATTTTCCAAGTCTTAAAAAGTATGTTTCTTCTTTTAAAACAATGGTTTCCAAACCGCAATCTGGACATAAATTATCATTTACTAATTGAGTTTTAGTGAAATATGATTCGCAAGAAACACAGTAATTGCCTGTATATTCGCCTAAATAAATATCGTCATTAGCTAGAAGTTTTTCAAAGATATCTTCCACAACCATTTCGTGTCTTTTTTCCGTGGTACGGATAAAATCATCATTTGTTATTTTTAATCTTTCCCATAAATCTTGAGCCAACTTTGCATAGTAATCAACCGATTCTTGTGGAGTCAGATTGTTCTTTTTTGCTGTTTCTTCAATTTTTTGACCGTGCTCATCATTACCTGTCAAAAAACGACTATCATAGCCTTGTAATTGTTTGTACCGCTTAAGGCTATCACAAAGACAAGTGGTATAAGCGGAACCAATATGAAATTTTCCACTAGGGTAGTAGATTGGGGTTGTAATATAAAATGTTTTCACTAAAAGTCACCTCATATAATCTTTAAAAATATAAATTTTTCTTAAATTTTTCTAATGCCGCTTCTCCATTGATAGTCTTGATTATTTCAAAGACAAAATCATAAACTGCGCCAGCACTTCTAGCAGTAATAAATCTTCCATCAGAAACAGCCTTTGCATCAACTCTAATAGCGTTACCCATTTCTTTTTCTGTTCCCGGGAATGAAATGTATTTTTTATTGTCTAAAAGTCCCATTAAACCATAAATTGTTGGTGCTGCACAAATTGCCAACATCCACTTATTGTGCTTATGAAAATCATTAACTACATTTTTAACTATTTCGTTTTCTCTTAAAGCATAAGCGGCTCTACCGCCAGGAAGGAAAATACCATCATAATTGTCAACTTCTAAATTTTTGATATTTTTTAAGTCAGTCACGACTGTATGATAAGAACCTTCAACATTCTTGTTGTTATAGACACTGATGAAATCGACTTCAAAACCGGCTCTTCTTAGTAAAGCGCTGGTTCCCAAAGCTTCAATGTCTTCAAAACCATCAGCTAATAAACATGCGAATCTCATCTTAATTGTCCTCCTTAATTTTATTTTCTAAATATTCTTGATAAATCTTATTTTTAGGTATATTTGTCATTTCTGAAACTGTTTTCATCGCTTCAGTTTTCTTCAACCCTGAGGTTATGAAAAAATCAACTTGTTCTACTATCGATAAACTGTTTTCTTGTTTGCCGTGATATCCTTCAACGATTACAACTAGTTCACCTTTAAGTTCGTCCAGCAAGTCATACTCACTCAGTTTACCACTAATTATTTCCTCAAAAGCTTTAGAAATCTCTCTAGCAATAACAAAATTGCGATCTCCTAAAACCTTATACATATCTTTTAAAGTATTCTTGATTCTATGAATTGCTTCATAAAAGACAAGGGTTTCTGGGTAATAGGAAACACGTTCAAGTTCTTGAATTCTTTTATTGGTTTTTGTATCTAAAAAACCAAGAAAAATAAAAGGTAAAGTTTTTATGCCGGACATTAATAATCCCGGAAGCAAGGCATTAGCTCCAGGTAAAGCTATAACATTAAAACCAGCTTTCATAACTTCTTGAACCAAGATAAATCCAGGATCGCTCAAAAGCGGCATTCCAGCATCTGAGACCAAACCAACATTTAAACCATTTTTTAAATGTTCTAGTACTTCTTCATTTCGTTTAAGTTCATTATGCTCGTGAAAGGAAGTTAATTGTTGATCGATTTGATGATAATTCAACAATTTCTTTGTAACTCTAGTATCTTCAGCATAAAGAACATTAACAGATTTTAGTATTTTTAGGGAGCGCAAAGTAATATCCTCTAGATTACCAATCGGAGTTGGTATTAAATAAAGACATGATTTTTCATTTTGATAGTTAAGATTTCTTAACATAATTTTCATCTCCTAAATGAAAAATCCGTTTTATTTCTTCGGTATATTCACCTTCTTGATTATATACATAAAGTGGTTCCATAACTTTCACACTGCCTAGTTTTCCATTATAACGCGCCTCTATCAAAACCATCAATGCCTCATTACCCGGCTTTGTATAAACAAATCTAAGTCGTTTAATCACAAATCTTTGTTCTTGAAGGTCTTTGATTATTTCTTCTAAACGATTAGCTCTATGGATGAAGTATAAAGCTCCACTGGTTTTTAACATCTTCTTTGTCGCTTCAATGATTTCTTTAAAAGTAATTGACAATTCATGTCTTGATAGTGACAAGCTTTCTTTTTGATTAATCATTTTTAATTCGTTAACCTTAAAGAAAGGCGGATTAGAAACTACAACATCAAAACTACTTGGTGAGAAATAAGTTTGGATGTCTTTAATGTTGTGGTTAAATACTTCTATTTGATTTTCCAGTTTATTTATTTTTATACTTTCTTGAGCTAAATCAATAACCTCTTTTTGAATATCAACACCATATAATTGAATTGATGTTTTCAAAGACAAATAAAGTAGTATCGCTCCAGCTCCACAACCTAATTCCAACAGTTTCTTAGCTCTTTGATTGACTTCTACAAAATCAGCTAATAACAAAGAATCTAGTGAGAAACGAAAAGTATTAGCTTTTTGTAAAATTTTCAAACCATCATAAGCCATTAAATCATGAGTTAAAATCTCATTCATCTTAATCCTCTCGATTCAATAAAACTGAAGCGTCATCGGATAATTCTTCTTTTGTATCTGCAATTTCATTAATATCATAGTCTTTATTCGTTCCGTCTTTGAATTGAATGGTCGCTGATTGCATACTATAGTTGATGTCAACTACTTTACCTCTACCATCTAAAGTCCAAACCATAGAATTAATGTTAGGCATTTGTTTCTTAAAGTCACGATAGTTTTCATCTTCATAACGAATACAACATAATAACTTCCCGCAGATACCGGATATGTTGCTAGGGTTTAAAGAAAGATTTTGATTTTTAGCCATTTTGATTGATACTGGTTCGAATTCTCTTAAGAAAGTAGTGCAGCAGGTTTGTCTTCCACAAGGTCCGACACCACCGATAACCTTGGCTCCATCCCTAGCTCCTACTTGTCTGAGTTCTATTCTTACATGAAATTCATTGGCTAAATCTTTAACTAACTCACGAAAATCAACTCTGCCTTCAGCGGTAAAATAAATGATTAACTTAGAACGGTCTAAGGTGTATTCACAATTAAGAAGTTTCATATCTAGTTGATTTTGTCTAACAAACTCAGAAGTTTTCTTCATTACATAAGGTTCTTTATCGATGTTTTCCTTATGTGTTTTTAAGTCTTCAAAATTCGCAAGTCTTAAAATCGGTTTTAGTGGTGATACTATTTCTTCATTACTAATATTCATAATATCGGAAACCACTTCTCCTAATTCGAAGCCTCTGATCGTTTCGACGACTACTGAATCGCCTATTTTTAAATCTAGGTCGTTAGTTGAGAAGTAATATTTTTTTCCTAAATAATTAAACTGTATCGCTACGACTTGATGTTGCATATTTATAACCTCTTTCTAAACTCATAAGCAGTTTATTGAAAGCTAACTGCGAATTGATATTATATTTTAATTTCATTGATAAATCTAGCATTTCTTGTAAATATTCTTGAGCTTGGTATTTATTAATCTTTTTTGCTAATTTTGTTATTGTTTCTTTATGGTCGATGAACATAATTTCATCTTCATAATTAATTTTGTAAGTCAAAATATCTTTTTGATAAAAGATTAACAAATTCAAAAAGATATCAATGTTTTCGTTGGTATTAAGAAGCTTTTCTGCCTGCAGAAAACTAATGATTGAAGATTGATCTTTTAGTAACATATTTTGAAATATTTCTGTAACCAGGAGATAGATTTCTTCTGTCTCTTTGTTTTTTACCAGTTTTTCGGCAGTGTCAATATCAGAAGTATATTGGCTGATAATTGATGCGAATGTTTCTTTGACATCAAGACTCATTAAATGATTTTTTATTAAATCCCTGTCAACAGGTAAAAAATGGATTGTTTCCGCTCTGGAAATAATCGTTGAAAGCAGTGTGTGAATATTTTCGGTGATGAGAATTTGATATACTTCTTGGCCTGGTTCTTCCATTGTTTTTAATAGCGTGTTAGCCGAACTTTGATTAAAACGATCAGCATCAATTACAATATAAACTCTTGGGCCCGGTTCTAAGGATGCCTTAGCTAATTCTTGAATTAAATTACTAATAACTTCTTTTTTTATTGTTTTACCTGGCGGGTCGATGAGAAATAGATTAGGATGAGTTAGGTTATCGACTCTTTTACAATTATGGCATTCATTACAAGGAGTTAAGTCTTTTAAATCCGTACATAAAAGGGTCTTTGCGAAAAAAATCGCAACCCCTTTTTTCCTTGTGCCTTTTGGGCCTTCAAAGATGTAAGAATGAGAAACACGGTTTAACTTAATGCTGTTAGTTAAGATTCGAGCTACGCCTTCTTGATATTTTTGGACTTCTTCCCAAGTTTTGAACATACTGTCTCCTAAAGAATTTTGTTGATTAAAGCAATTGTTTCTTCTACAACTAAATTAAGGTCTTGTTCACCGTTGACCATCTTAATTCTATCATACTTTTTGGCTAATTCTAAATAGCCATCATAAATCATTTGATGGAAATGTAAATCTTCCAGGTCCAAACGGTTTACTTCGCGATTAGGGGTTTGAAATACGCGCTTCAAGCCAACTTCAGGTCTAACGTTAACAAATACCGTCAAATCTGGTAAAGCGTCTTCAATCGCAAAATAATTGATGTCATAGACCTTGTCAATACCAATATTTCTAGCATAACCTTGATAAATCAAAGAACTATCTACAAAGCGATCGCAAAGAACAATCATATTCTTCGCTAAAGCAGGTTTGATTTTTTCAACTAGATGTTGTCTTCTTGCCGCTGCAAAAAGCAGGGCCTCAGTTCTTGGGTCCATCTCTGTGTTTTCTTTATTTAAAAGGATATCACGGATTTTTTCAGAGATAGCTATACCTCCCGGCTCTCTAGTAACCATTACCTGATAACCTTGAGATTCATAATATTTTTTAACTTCCTTAATAACAGAAGTTTTTCCGGAACCTTCGGTGCCTTCAAAAGTAACAAATTTTCCCTTCACTTACTATCACCTGCTTACTATTACATTATCTCATAAATCAACGTTTTTTTAAATAAAATTATTTCATTAAAATATCTTAATATGTTACAATATATCAAGAGGGTGGTCAAGAATGCAGATTAATATCAACAATTTATCATTTGCTTATGGCGCAAAAACTATCATCTCTAATCTATCTCTGACTTTAAATAGCGGAGATTATTTAGTTATTAGAGGTAAAAATGGCTCTGGTAAATCAACCTTTATTAAGTGTTTATTAGGGTTTAATTTAGTCAAGTCAGGCATGATTTTTTATGATAAAGTAGATATTACATCATTTAAATCTTGGACAAAATTTGGATATGTAAGTCAAAATTTTGATGATTTCAATTACGAATTTCCTATTACTGTTGGCGAGGTATTACAAATCTCGAGTTTAAAGAAAAACAGCGAATCCAATCGTCTGAGATTATTAGAAAAAATGGGTATTTTTGATATTATAAATCAAAATATTAACTCTTTATCTGGCGGACAGTTACAAAGAGTCTTTATTGTTAGAGCTATGTTAAATAGTCCTGAAGTATTGATCTTGGATGAACCAACTGCTTCAATCGATAAACAAAATAAGGAATTTTTTTATAGCACTGTTGAGGAATTACATCAAGAAGGTATCACGATAATTTTAATTACCCATAATGATGATATCGAAGAATTAAACTACACTCATCTGCTTTCTATGTATAGCGATTTAACTACTAGTTATGAAGAACGTGGCGTGGAATTGACAGAGGGGGTATTATAATGTTTTTATCCTTTATTACCGACCTCTTCCAACAAGATTTTATGTTAAGAGCTTTGATTGCCGGTATCATGTTGGGGGTATTAGCCCCATTATTAGGAACATTTGTGGTAGTAAGAAGATTATCTTTCATCGCCGATACTTTAGGTCATTTCTCGCTTGTAGGAATTTCTGTCAGTTTATTTTTATCCTCAATTGGAGTTGCGGCATTCTTTGATAAACCATTATACTTAGGGATTATTTTCTCAGTAATCGGCGGTTTATTGGTAGAATTATTCAGAAGATCATATAATAACTTTCAAGAAATATCGATGGTCATTGTTATCAGTTTAGGAGCGGCTTTAAGTGCTATCTTCTTCTCCTTATCAAAAAAGACAGGTTCTTTATACAATTATCTTTTTGGTTCAATCTTGACAGTAACTAATTATTATATCATTCTTATCTTAGTTACTGCGGCGATTGTTGCATTACTCTTCATTCTTTTTGGTAAGCAGATATTGGCAGTTAGTTTTGATGAGTCAAGCGCAAAATTCTTAGGGATTAACGTTAATCTTTTCCAAATCGTTTTTATCATCATGCTTTCAATTGTTGTTTCGGTATTATTGGAATCCGCTGGCGTTTTGTTGATATCATCAATGATGGTCATTCCCGTTGCCGCGGGTATGAAATTGGGTTGGTCTTATAAATCGACTTTAATCATTTCAATAATTTTTTCAGAGTTATCTGTATTCTTTGGTTTGTGGTTATCTTACTCATTAAATATACCTAGTGGTGCAGCAATTGTTTCGATCAATATTGTTATTCTCTTGTTTGTTGCAATCATCAAAAGGATAATTTTAAAAAGCAGAATTTCCAAGATGGATAAACTACAATAAACAAATAAATATTTAAGGCTTAAATCCAATGAGATTTAAGCCCTTTTTAATAGATTATTTTGTTCAAATATAGACCTGCAGCTGGAGATAAGTCCTTGGTGTCTTTACGTGAGCGATTATTAATAATTTCTAAAATATCTAAATCTATTTTTTGAGTCGCGTAATTAATTACGTGATTGACAATGAGTCTCACCATATATCGCAAAAACCCATTACCAGTGATATAAATTTTTAAGATATCATCATCCATTTTATATCCCGCATCATAGATTGTTCGAATATTATCGCCTTTATTCCCTTTAGCTAAACTGGTAAAATCATGAGTTCCGATAATCTTTTTTAATTGGTCATCAAGCTTAATAAAATTGAGATATTCTTGGTGCCAAGCATAATTTACTAAAAACGGATCATAATCACCAAGTTTAATCTGATAGAGATATTCTTTTTCATAAACGTCATAGCGACTATGAAATAATGGATGCATTAATTCTACTGACTTGATATAAATATCATCGGGCAATTGATGGTTCAAAAATTTTAACCATTCAAATTCAGAAAGATTGCTTTGATCATCAAAATGAATTACTTGATTTTTTGCATGTACGCCAGCATCAGTTCGGGAAGCGCCTTGTACTAAAATTTCTTTGTTATTGACTTCTGATATTAATTTAGACAGCTCTCCTTGAATAGTTAATTCATTTTTTTGAATTTGAAAACCATGATAATTAGAACCATCATAACTAAGCGTTATTTTTAATCTTTTTTGAGGATATTCTTTGGTTTTAATAATTATTCTTTGAATTTTGTCGTTTGCATATGCAATTTTTACAGGGTTATTTTGGTTGTTATAACCATAATCCATATGATAACTTAGATGATGTGTTTTCTGAACATTTTCAAGAAGTTGAGGATGTTCAATTAGATAACTTCTGACTTTATCCTGATTGAGAATAATTAAATCGTCGACTTTAAGGGCAACATTTTTATCCAAATTATCAATCATTTAAATCACCTTTAAAACTATAGCACCAGCTAAAATCAAAACGCTTATAGTTGTAGCTAACACATCGCGATAAGAAAATACTAATTCATAAATTCTTGTACGCTTTTCGCCAGGAACGAAATTCCTTGATTCCATTGCATTTGCTAGTTCTTCACTACGCATAAAAGCGATGATAAACATAGGAACTAAAAGCGAGATAACTTGTTTTAGTTTATCTTTTAATTTACCTTCACTGAAATCAGCACCTCGAGATGCTTGTGCTAACATGATTTTGTTAGCTTCGTCAAAGATTGTTGGAATATATCTTAAACTGATGGAAATAATTAACGCAAAACTTTCGGAATCAAACCCGATTTTTTTTAATGGGTGCATAAGTTTTTCTAAACCTTGAGTTAAATCGGTCGGTTTAGTTGTTAAGGTAAGTACCGTTGATAAAGTAATAATTATGAGAAGTCTGACAACGACAAATGCTGACATCCTTAAACCTTGCTCATAAATTTTGAAACTAAAACTATTGACTAAAGGATAGCCAAAATCTACATATACTAAAATCAAAAAAATCGAGGCTACAAAAGCTAAAAACAATAAAAAGCGATATCTGATATACCTAGATAAAATTCTCCATATAATTAATGCCAACAAAAGAAACAAAGCTGTAAAAATTGTTAACTGCATTTCTTGATTTACAATCATTACTCCTTCTCTATTGAGCATGATTTGAAAAATAAAAGTAAAAATCAATAATACTAAAATTGGTTTTAAACCTTTTAGTACTTTAATGATTGAAATTCTCCCAATCAACAACATAATTATTGCTACTCCTAAGGCTATCAATAATTGTTCGATTGTTTGCAATAGGAAAACAGCAATCATTATAAATAATACAGAAACAATTTTTGTTCTCGGGTCCAATCGATAGAATAATCCTTTACCAGGAATGTATTGTCCTATGATTATGTTTTTCATAATTTCGCCGCCCTTTTAATCTCTAAAAGAGCATCGGCGTTGGTCTTTTGATAAACATTTAGATTTAGATTAAGCTTTTGATTAAGATAAGTTAAAACTTTGATGGTGTTAGGGTAATCTAAATGATTTATGTATAAATCTTTTTCTTTAAATAATTGTTCCGGTAACCCATCATAGATTAATTTACTGTCATTCATGACCAATACACGGTTAAAGTACTGATATACTAAATCCATATCATGAGTGATGATAACAATTGTTTTACCGGTTTTTTCGTTGATATCTTTAAATAAATTCATCAAGACTCTTTTACCAGCTGGGTCTAATCCAGAAGTCGGTTCATCAAGCACTAAAATATCCGGATCCATCGCTAGGATACCCGCGATTGAAACTCGTTTTTTTTCTCCACCAGAGAGATTATAAGGATTTCTTGTTAGATAAGTATCATCCAAACCAACAAGATTTAAAGCTTCTTTTGCAAGTATTTTGGCTTCATCACGGGTTATTTTAAAGTTCATTGGTCCAAACATGATGTCTTTTTCAACAGTTTCTTCAAATAACTGATATTCAGGAAATTGAAAAACAAGACCTACTTTTTTTCTAATGCTGTTGTATTTTATTTTTTTGCTGCGTTTAGATGTAATGATATTGCCAAAAATTTCCAAACTGCCGGAGGTTGGAAAAATAAGAGCATTCATATGTTTGGCTAAAGTTGATTTCCCTGAGCCAGTGTGACCAACTAGAGCTATAAATTCATTCTTTTCAGTTATTTCTAAGTTAATATCCTTAATTGCCGTATATAAACCTTGGGCAAACGAAGAATAATCATAACTTACTTGATTAAAGCGTATTCCCATAATTTATCCCTAATTTCTTTGTGCGATTCATTTTCTTCAAGTGAATTAGCTAAATCTAAAGCTACTGGCAGCTCTAGATGGTTATCGGTAAATACTTCTTTTTTCTTCATTATCACTTCAGTTTCTTCAAAAGCATAAACCTTGCCTTTATTCATAACTAAAATTCTATCAGCCAGTAAAGCTTCGTTGATTTCGTGGGTAATCATGATAATTGTCAACCCATCTTTATGAAGGGTTTTTATGTATTTCACTAATTCTTCGCGTGAGAAAGGATCTAACATTGAAGTTGCTTCATCAAAGATGATGATATCAGATTGCATTGCCAATATACCGGCAATAGCTACCCTTTGTTTTTGACCACCGGACAAATTAGCTGGTTCTTTATCAAGAGAATCCAACATATTAACTTTTTTTGCAAAAAATTTTATTTTCTCAAGCATTTCTTCGCGAGGGACACAAAGATTTTCCATGCCAAAAGCGATATCATCTCTCACCGTAACACCAACAAATTGATTATCAGGGTTTTGAAAAACAATACCGATTTTCTTTCTTACTTCAAATGCACTATCTTCATTTAAGAGCGTTCCATCAATAAATATTTCACCAGTAGCTGGTTCCAACAATCCCACAAGAGCTTTAGCTAATGTTGATTTTCCTGAACCGTTATGACCTAATATAGCAATCCATTCGCCTTTTTCAATATTGATAGATATGTCTTCCAATACGTTGGTTTTGTTATTATATGAGTAACTTAATTCTTTAACTTCAATATAACTCATAATCCTCACCGCCCAAATAAATATTATATCAAAAAAACTATAATTTTCCTAATTTATTAAATGATTTTCTAAATCTCTTAAAGCTATGATTCCTAGTAAATGTTCTCCGCTTTTTCCGTTTTGAGTTACTAAAAGTAAAAGCATCTCACGGCGTTGTTTTATATCCTTATTGAAGAGCTGGTATGCATCATAAATAGAAGTATCAGCACTAATAAAATCATAATACTTTCTTGGATGATTATTTAAATCAATCGCTTCGATTATATCTTTTATCTTCATGGCTTTGTCTATCGATTTTGAATCTTTTAAAGAAAGATAATCAAATAGGGATTTTTCGGTAAAAATCCCAATTAAATCATCTTTTTCGATTACAGGGATAGTTGAATATCCTGATGTTTTTAATAAATCAACAACATCACCGACGGTTGCTTTTAAGTCAACAGTTTGTAAATCATTATATTTAGTCATTATCCGTCTGACTATAAGTGGTTTTGTAATCTTTTCAACAATGTTTTTAAATTCGTCAATAAATCTTTCGCTGGGCACTAACACATCATTATTGTGAGAAATAATATTGCGCATTTGCGCTGCTTGTTTGATAATTTCAAAATTATGATTATTGTTGATAATCATATTTTCTCTATTCTTTTTAATTTGATATAGTCTTGTTATGAAACCTGTATAGGAATAATCACCTTTATGATAGGTAATCCGTAAATATTCTTCCAGTTCATTAAAAAGTTGTAAAAAATATCTTTCTTTTTCCATTATCGTATCAAATCCCGAAAATTAATAGTGTAAGTATATTCCTCTAAATCTAGAGTTCCAGTATCAACAAAAGCTTCAATTTGATCTTTGTCAGCCAAAGAAACAAAATAATCATAAATACTCCTTCTTACTTCGATATTGTGCAAGTAAACCTGATTTAAAGTAAGCACCAAGTTGAAAGTACTTCTTTCATATTCCACATCAAATATGAAATGAAATGCAGTCATTGCTTTTGGTAAAGTTTCTCTTTTAATACTAACAGTAACGATAATTTGATTGTCTTCATTCAAATGAGCATAGATATAATCTAGTTGGAATTGTTCATGATTGATAATGTATTGACTTTCTTCAGTTTCTCCATTGAGAGGATCATATTCAGAATTGACATTTTCTCTTATGATGTCAATAATTAGAAGGTTGATAAATTCTTCCATCAAAGTGTATGAATCTTCTTCATCAGCTAGAATGATTGCTAAGACTTTAGTTCTAATTAACGCAGTAAAATCACCAGAAGATTCATAAACATCTTGAGGTAAATCACTTTCTGTTATTTCTGTCTTGATGCGGTTAATCGCAAATATTCCTAGACCAAGAACAACTACTACTAAAAACAAAATAAATATAATTAATCTTTTTATGAATTTCATTTTTTTCCATCAATCCTTTCTTGAGGATAAACTCCTAATAATTTGCCATTTTCAGAGATGATTGCTTGAGTAGAATTCTTACAAATACCATAAGTATATTGCAAAAGAATATCAACCGATTCTTTGAAGTCATCAGTGGGAATAGTAAGGTCATTGATGAAACGATGAGTTTTTATCAAGATGGAATTCACCTTGTCAACTTCATATTCAAAGACTTCGCCATTTTTTAATCTGTAGATAACTTCATCATTGATTATAATTTTCATAGCTACACCAAAACCTAAACCACTCTTAACTCTTTGAAATCTAATTTTCATATCTAATCACCTACCAACCAATCATTTACACATAATATAATAACACTTTTTTTGATTAAATAGATAGCATTTACAATAAAGTGAGTAGAATTTTTAAAACAAAAACAGCGATTCAAGTAAATGAACGCTGTTAAATAAGTGTCTTTAATTAGATCAAAAAAATATGATTTTATCCTACGGCAAATTTTAATGTTGCTTGGCAGCAAATATCACCATTAACTGTAGCTACAGTTTCCGCTATGCCTAAACTACCTAGACGTTTTACAACTCTAGCTTCGAGTCTTAAGGTGTCTCCTGGAATGACTTTTCTTTTGAATTTACAATTATCGATACCAGCAAAGTAAGCAGTTTTCCCTTTAAATTCATCAGTGGAAAGGATCGTTACTGCGCCAGTTTGTGCTAATGCTTCAACAATTAAAACACCAGGCATAACATGTTCGCCAGGGAAGTGTCCTGTAAAAATATGTTCATTAACTGAAACATTTTTTATAGCTACTGCGCTCTCTCCGGGAATTAGGTCGATAATTCTGTCGATCAATAAAAAAGGATAACGATGAGGAATGATTTTTTGAATTTCATTACTGTTAA
Organism: Caryophanales bacterium UBA2298; assembly: GCA_002345425.1. Classification (GTDB taxonomy): domain Bacteria; phylum Bacillota_I; class Bacilli_A; order Izemoplasmatales; family Hujiaoplasmataceae; genus UBA2289. The sequence goes on from DDWA01000026.1 coordinate 15,191, forward strand.
GTTCCATTTTACAACTCCTTATATTTTTTTAAGACAATGGTGGCGTTATGTCCACCAAAACCTAAACTATTGCTTATCGCATATCTAACCGGTTTGGCTATGCCGTTTGCTAAAGTATAGTTCAAATCGCAATTATCATCTAATACTCTAGTTCCGATTGTTGGAGGAATAAAGTCTTCTTTAGTTGCTAACAAGGTAAATAAAGCTTCAACAGCGCCAGAGGCTCCAAGGAGATGTCCCGTCATTGATTTGGTGCTCGAAACATTAAGTTTATAAGCATGTTCTTTGAAAGCTTTTTTTATTGCTAATGTTTCAGTAATATCATTCAAAGGAGTTGAAGTACCGTGTGCGTTGATATAATCTACATCTTCTGGTTTAATACCGGCGTCTTCAAGAGCAATCAACATACAATCTCTCGCTCCATTGCCTTCTGGATCCGGTCCAGTAATATGAGTTGCGTCACAGGTAGATCCATACCCAACAATTTCACCATAAATTTTAGCATTTCTGTTTTTAGCATGTTCGTACTCTTCTAAGATTAAAGTAGTAGCTCCTTCTCCCATTACAAAACCACTACGATTTTTATCAAAAGGAATGCTTGCGTAATTAGGATCATCACCTCTGTTCAAAGCTTGCATAACAGCAAAACCCCAGATTCCAAAAGGAATGACAGATGCTTCGCTACCGCCTGTGATTATTACATCAAGGTAGTTATCCCTAATTGCTCTAAAAGCTTCTCCGATTGAATTTGTCGCGCTGGCGCAAGCTGTGACATGGCTTAATACCGGTCCGTGTATTTTATATTTTATAGCAATATTTCCGGCTGCTAAATTAATAATTACACTTGGAATAAAATAAGGACTGATACGATGATATCCTTTTTCAGTAGCTCGGTCTTTTTGTTCGGATATTGTTTCAAGTCCACCGATACCGCTTGAGTAGTAAACCCCTACTTTATGATCTTTTTCTACAGTAAAATCTAGTCCTGAGTCTAAAACAGCTTCATCTGTAGCTATTATCGCTAATTGCATGAAACGATCAGATCGTTTCATTTCTTTTAATCCGAACTTAGCTTCAAAATCATATCCTTTAATTTCGGCCGCTAACTTTACTTCATCATTGCTAGCGTCATAATGGGTAATAGGTTTAATTCCATTTACACCATTCTTGGCATTTGTCCATGTTGTATTTGCATCATTACCTAATGGAGTGATGGCACCAAGCCCAGTAATTACAACTCTTCTTTTAAAATTGCTCATCTAGATCATCCCTCCGTTTACTCCTATTACTTGACCCGTGATATATCTTGCTTGGTCGCTAGCTAAAAACAAGCATAAATCTGCGATATCTTCAGCTTGGCCAAAACGATTTAATGGTATTTGTTTTAAATATGCCTCTTTAAGATTTTCAGGCAAAGCATCGGTCATTTCTGTTTCTATAAACCCAGGAGCTATTGCGTTTACTGTGATACCACGACTACCGAGTTCTTTAGATAATGATTTTGTTAAACCAATTATACCAGCCTTTGAAGCAACGTAATTTGATTGACCAGGATTACCGATAAGTCCAACAACGCTGGTAATATTAATGATTGTACCAGATTTATTCTTTAAGAGATATCTACTTAGGTGTCTGCACATGTTCCAAGTGCCTTTGAGATTCACTTCAATCACTCGATCAAAATCTTCTTCCGTCATTCGAATTATCATGTTATCTTTAGTGATTCCTGAATTGTTAATTAAAACATCGATGGTTCCAAATTTTTCAATCCCTTTTTCGACAAGAATTTTGGCTTCTTCAAAATTAGAGACGTCAGCTTGAATGGCTATTGCATCTCCGCCTAAAGAAATTATTTCTTCGACAATTTTTTCTGCACTAGTTTTAGATTGATGATAGTTAATGATGACATTAGCTTTAGCTTCTGCAAATTTTTTTGCGATAGCTACACCAATTCCTCTACTTCCTCCTGTAATCAAAACGGTTTTGTTTTTTAAATTATCCATAATTCTCCTCCAATTTGGCTAAAGTTTGATTTAATGAATTCTCATCTTCAATATTCAAAACTAAAACTTCACGATTGATTTTTTTTACAAAACTACATAAAGTTTTTTTTGGCCCAATTTCAATAAACGCATCGATGCCTTCATCAATAGCTTTTTCAATCATTTGCGTGAATTTAACACTATTAGAAATTTGTTTCACCAACGCATCTTTGATATTCATATCACGTTGATATAAGTTTCCAGTAATATTTATAAATAGATTTTTTTGTGGTTTTTGTAAATTGTAGTTTTTTAAGAATATTTCAAATTTTTTTTCAGCGTCTTTCATCATTTCTGAATGAAAGGCTCCATTGGCGTTTAATAAAATCGCTCTTTTAGCACCATTACTTAAAGCCAATTCATTAAAAGTAAGAATTGATTTTTCTTCACCGCTTACAACAAATTGGTCATTTGTATTATAATTGGCGATTGTGATATATCCAGGAACTTTTTTGATTAAACCAAAAATATTTTCTTCGCTTAAACCAATAATAGCACTCATTTTACCAGAAATTTTATGAGTTGATTTCTCCATTAAGAAACCGCGTTCTTTAACTATTTTTAAACCAGTTTCAAAATCAAATACTCCATTATGAAGATAAGCTCCGTATTCTCCAAGACTTAATCCTAAACTATATTGAGACTCTATACCTTTTTCTTTAAGTATAGCCATAATAGCATGATACATGGTAAATAGGCATACTTGGGTATAAATCGTTTGCGAAAGTTTCGTTTCGTCATTAAACATAATCTCGGTCAAAGGATAATCTGTAATCTCTTCAGCTAGCCTAAAGACATCTCTGAAGGATTCGTACTTTTCGTATAATTCTTTACCCATACCAAGATATTGCGATCCTTGACCTGAAAACATTAATGCTGTTTTCATCCAATCACACCTTTGGCTACTAAACTGTTTTCAAATATATCTTCAAGAATTTCTTTAACAGATCTGATTTCTTTTACTAAACCAGCAGATTGTCCAGCCATAAAACTGCCGTTATCGACATCACCGTCAAATACAGCCTTTCTTAAAGAACCTAGAGTTAATTTTTCTAATTCTTCTAAACTAGCGTTTCCGTATTTAGTTAAATTTAAATATTCGCGAGCCATCTTGTTTTTTAAAACTCTAACTGGCGCACCGCTTTGTCTGCCAGTTACAACAGTTTCTGTGTCTTTAGCATTAATGACTTTTTCTTTATAATTATTGTGAATTGGACATTCATGACTAGCTAACAATACTGTTCCTATTTGAACACCCTTAGCTCCTAAAACGAAGGCAGCGTCTAAACCTCTATGATCAGCTATTCCTCCAGCCGCTATTACTGGTATATTTACCGCATCAACTACTTGAGGAACTAAAGTCATTGTTGTTGTTTCGCCAATATGGCCACCAGCTTCAGTGCCTTCAACTACCAAAGCATCAGCGCCAGACCTTTCTAATCTTATCGCAAAAGCTACACTTGGAACAACAGGAATAACAATAATTCCTGCTTCTTTCCATTTTTTCATGTAAACACCAGGGCTTCCGGCTCCGGTAGTAACAATCTTCACACCCTCTTCGATAACTAAATCGCTGATTGCTTCTGCATAAGGGCTCATTAACATGATATTTACTCCAAAAGGTTTATCAGTTAATTCTTTTGTTTTTCTAATCTCTTCTCTTACTCTTTCAACGTCCCAACCACCACAACCAATTAAACCTAAACCTCCAGCATTACTAACAGCGCTAGCTAATTGATGAGTGGCAATATTTGCCATACCACCTTGAATAATGGGGTATTTTATCTTTAACAACTCTCTAATATCCATATTTATCTTATCAACTTAAATATAATTTAAGTAAAATCCTTTCTTTAAAAAATCTAGTATTGAATTAAAGCCCCAGCCCAGGTTAAACCACCGCCAAAAGCTACAGTGATGAATAAGTCATCTCTTTTTAATAAACCTTTTTTGATAGCCTCATCGATTGCAATTGGTACGCTAGCAGCCGAGGTGTTACCATACTTGTCTATATTAATATACATCTTTTCCATATTCATTTCTAGTTCTCTTGCTGATTTATCGATAATTCTCATATTTGCTTGATGGGCAATTACATAATTCAAGTCCTCAGCTGATAAATGATTTCTTTTCAACAAGTGTTTTACGGTTTTAGGCATAATTCTTGAAGCGAATTTAAAAACTTCTGTACCATTCATGTGTATATGATCTTGTGAACTAATAGCATTTACTTCAGGATCTTTTAAATCAGAATTTTTACAAAAAAGCAACATTTCTGTATCTCCACTTGAACCGGTAATGATATCCTTGATCTTATTTTCTTTACTTTTTCCTAATACCATTGCTCCTGCGCCATCACCAAACAAAACGCAAGTATTGCGATCACGCCAATCAGTTAAACGACTCAAAGTTTCAGCGCCAACAATTAAAGCTGTGTTAAACGCTCCACTCTTGATCATTTTGTCAGCTATTTGCATTGTATAAATAAAACCGCTACAAGCAGCATTTATATCAAAAGCCATTATATTTTCTATTCCAAGTTTTGCTTGCAATAAATTAGCGACACCAGGAAAGGCAAAATCTGAAGTTACTGTAGCGACAATAATTAAATCAATTTTGTCTTTGTTGATTTCACTAGATTCGATAGCTCTTAAAGCGGCATTATATGCTAAATCTAATGTCGATTCATTTGTAACAATATGTCTTTCCTTAATTCCTGTTCTTGAATAGATCCATTCGTCAGAAGTATCAACATATTTTTTCATATCTTCATTCGTTAGTATTTTGTCGGGAACATAACTACCTGTTCCTAAAATTTTCGTATAGATCACTTGGTAAAACCTCCGATGTTATCATAGTTGAATCTTTGTAAAAAACCATAACTTCTAGCTTTGGCATTTCTAAGATAAGTTATTTCTGTTTTTGATAAATTTTTTAATTTATCATATTCAGCCATAATTCGTTTTTTTGTTTCAAAGTAAGTCATTTGTTTATCTAAATGAGCTCCTCCTACAGGTTCTTTAATAATACCATCTATTATATTAAACTCCTCTAAATCATAGGAAGTTAACTTCATTATTTCCGCAGCCTGAGGTGCTTTGGAAGCATCTTTCCAAATGATGCTTGCATAGCCTTCGGGGCTAAGAATTGAATAGATTGCATTTTCTAACATTAATACTTTGTTCGCAAAACCTAAAGCTAAAGCTCCGCCACTTCCACCTTCACCGATTACAACTGCAATAACAGGGACTTTCAATTTACTCATTTCAAAGAGATTCAGAGCTATTGCTTGACCTTGGCCGCGCTCTTCAGCGCCAATTCCAGGGTAAGCTCCCGGTGTATCTATCAATGTAAGGATTGGTCGATTAAACTTTTCTGCTTGTTTCATTAATCTTAAAGCTTTTCTATAGCCTTCAGGATGAGGCATACCGAAGTTTCTCTCTATATTTTCTTCAGTTGTATAACCTTTTTGTTGGCCGATTATTGTAAATGGAATTCCGTTTATTGTCCCTATTCCACCGATAATACTAGCATCATCACCGAAACAACGATCGCCATGTAACTCGGTGAAATCTTCAGCCATGTAATCAATAAAATCTTTGGCTTTAGGCCTTTTTTGATGTCTTGCCAATAATACCCGATCCCAGGCATTGAGTTTCTTCATTTCATTTTGTTTAAAAAACTCAACTTCTTCTTTTAATTTCTTAACTGATTCACTTTTACCTAATTCACTTATTTGTTTTTCTAAGGCAATTAACTTTTTTTCTTTATCAAGGATATTCATTAATTTATCCTCCTATGAAAATTAAGTAATTTCGCTAAAGTTTTCTTTAAATCTTTTCGATGAACTATCAAATCAACGAATCCCTTTTTTAAAAGAAATTCCGATTTTTGAAAATCATCAGGCAGTTTCTGCTTGATTGTTTGTTCAATAACCCGTGGTCCGGCAAAACCGATTAAAGCATTCGGTTCAGCAAGTATTATATCTCCTAGTGACGCAAAACTAGCGGTAACTCCACCAGTTGTAGGATGTGTGAGTACGCTGATGTAAAGATATCCTAAGTTGGCGTATTTTGCGACCGCTGCACTGGTTTTAGCCATCTGCATTAAGCTAAATATTCCTTCTTGCATTCTTGCTCCACCAGATGCAGTGAAAATTATCACCGGTAATTTTTTATAGATTGCATATTCAAAAGTTTGTGCAACTTTTTCACCAACAACACTGCCCATGCTTCCCATTAAAAAATAACTGTCCATAACGCCAATTACACAAGGTTCACCATAGATTTGCCCAAAGCCATAAACATAAGCCTCATCAAGGTTTGTTGCTTTTTTATAAGCAGCGATTTTTTCTTCATATCCCTCTTGAAAAAGCGGGTTCAGGGTAATATATCCTATTCCCTTTTCGATAAAAGTATCTTCATCTAAGACGTACTTCAATCTGTCAACTGCACGCATGCGAAAATGATATCCGCAATGCTTACAGACATAATCATTCTCAATATTTTGTTTTGTATTAATAGTTCTTTCACATTGAGGACATTTCTCATATAAACCCTTAGGCACATCAAAATTTTGGATTTTATTATAAGAACTCTCTTCGTGAATTAACTTAATATTTTGTTTTAATTTTTTTCTTTGATTTATAGTTTCGCCGATTTTATTCATATTCATTATATCCTAACAATGTTTCGATTTTTCTATCAATGAAACTAGTGTTAAAACTGCCTTTAGAATAATCTGGATCTATCATTATCATGTATAAAAACGTTTGGTTCGTATCTATTCCTTGAATTACCAATTCTTCTAAAGCTGCACGCATTTTTTTGATTGCTTCTTCACGATTTTCACCATGTACAATCATTTTGCCAATCATCGAATCATAATATGGTTCAATGGTATAATCGGTAAATAATTGGCTATCAAAACGAATGCCATTGCCTGAAGGCATATGAAATAATTTCACTTTTCCAGGACTAGGCATAAAATTCTTTTTAGGATTTTCAGCGTTAATACGACATTCAATGCTATGACCTGTAAATTTAATATCTTCTTGAGTAAAAGATAGTCTTTCACCAGAAGCTATTTGAATTTGTTCTTTTATCAAATCTTTTCCAGTTATCATCTCTGTGATAGGATGTTCTACTTGAATTCTTGTATTCATCTCAATGAAGTAAAAATCATTTCCAGAAACTAAAAACTCGATTGTTCCTGCATTTTCGTACTTTACTGCCTTACACGCATCAATAGTAGCTTGAGCCATTCTTTTTAAAAGTTTTTGACTAATAAGACTAGGTGCTTCTTCAACAACTTTTTGATTTCTTCTTTGGATACTGCAATCTCTTTCTCCTAAGTGAACAATATTTCCATATTTATCGCAAAGAACTTGGAACTCAATATGTTTTGGGTTGACGAGATATTTTTCGATATATAAAGATCCATCGCCGAACGCATTTATAGCTTCAGATTTCGCTGTTTCAAAAGCGTTGGAAAAATCGCTAATTTCATAAGCAATTCTCATTCCTCTGCCTCCACCGCCAGCACTAGCTTTGATAAGTACAGGAAAACCGATTTCTGTGGCAATTTTTTTCGCTTCTTCTAGATTGTTAACAATACCTTCGCTACCAGGAATAACAGGGATTTGACTTTCAACCATCAATTTCCTTGCTTCCGATTTATTGCCCATTTTTTGGATAATATCACTATTTGGTCCTACAAAGCTAATACCACAAGTTTCGCATAATTTAGCGAAATTTGCGTTTTCACTCAAAAAGCCAAAGCCTGGATGAATCGCTTCGGCACCTTTATTAATAGCTGCAGTAATGATGTTTTCCATGTTTAAATATGACTCGTCGCTTCTTGCACCGCCGATGCAGACACTTTCATCTGCTAATTGAACATGTAAACTATCTTTATCTACTTCACTGTATATAGCTACTGTTTCTATTCCTAAATACATACAAGTTCTAATAATTCTTACGGCTATTTCTCCCCTATTAGCCACAAGGATTTTTTGAAACATTATTCTTCAATCTCCAAGATTGCTTGAGAATACTCTACCATATCACCTTTGTTGACATGAATTCTTTTAACAGTTCCCGATACTGGAGATTTTATCTCGTTCATTACCTTCATTGCTTCTAGGATAAATAAAATGTCACCTTTATTCACCCTTTGGTCGATTGTCACAAAAGGCAAACTTTCTGGAGAAGAAGAATCATAGAAAGTTCCAACTAAAGGAGCTCTTATAATAGTAAAGTTGTTTGTTTCTTCCTTTTGAGCAATTTCTGACTTTTCTCTCTTTTCTGAATCAAATGCGTACGATAGGGTCGATTCTTTATGTCTCACATTTTTTTCAAGTTTAATGTTGAGATCCTTATCAGTTACTTCTAATTTATCGATAGATGAAGATTCGAATTCCTTCATAATCTTTTTTAATAGTTTTAAGTCCACAAAAATTCCCCCAATTGAAAGACATAGTGAAGCTATTGATTAGATTCTGAATTAATAAACTCCCAGATATTTCCAACAGTTTTAAGGTTTTGAGCAACTTCATCAGTTACACTAACTTTGAAACTATCTTCAATAGTCATCATCAATTCTGCAGCATCCAAAGAGTCTGCACCTAAATCTGATACTAAATCAGCTTCCATTACCACTTCTTCTTGATCAACGCTTAATGCGTCCGCGATAATTTGTTGTAATAATTCAAAACTCATTTTAAATTCCTCCTATTTTTTTAAAAATCTACATCATTTTACCACCTTTTTTGACCGCTGTCAATTTATTTTGAATATCAAACATTTTGAATATTAAACTATATGCGATATTATGTTTTTTGTTTAAATCATAATTGTTTATAAATTTTATTATATTTTAATAAAATATAATATTAATATTGGTTACTTAGTCAAAAATGATAGATAAAACAAAAAAAACACACATTTAATAAGGACGTATTAAATTTTATTTGTTATTTTATATTAAATATATTCATTTTTACTTATATTATTTAATTGAATTATATAATTCAGTAAATGATATCTTGGCAAAATGTATTTCAATATCTTCGTCATTATTGCTTAACAACAAATTACCATTTTCAAGAATGTTTTTAACTATATATTTTTTGTCATTGTAGGTAACGGTTTTTCCAATAGTATTTGATTTTAAAATATATTCAAAATATAAACTTTGATTATATTTTAATGAGTTATATATCACGATAAATTGATTTAAGAAGTCTAATGCTTCATAACTAATTCCATTTTCTTTTTTTACAGAGGTTGCTTTGACGTTTAAATCGTAAAAATCGATTTGGTTTAAGTTTAAACCTATTCCGATTATGATAGATTCAATGTTAGTATATCCGCTAGTTTCAATTAGTATTCCAGCAATTTTTTTATTATTAACAAGAATATCATTAGGATACTTGATTTTAGATGTAACATTATAAATTTCTAGAAGTTTTATCAAAGCTAAAGAGACTGTGATTTGTAAAGAAAATAAATCTTCTTGTTTTGTATTCTGTTTTAAAACAAAACTAAAATACAGATTTCCCAAAGGGCTCTGCCAAGTATTATTTAATCGTCCTCTACCTTTTGATTGTTTACTAGCAGTAACTATGGTCCCGTGGCTTAGACTTTCAAGATGTTTTTTGATGTAATCATTAGTGCTATCAATAAGATCAAAGTTAATAATTTGATTGCCAATCATAATTTGAACTCCTAAGAATTTAAGTCATTTGTAAAAATCATTATATCATATAGCCATTCAATAAGTTTAACAGACTTATAAGAAAATGTATAAAAAGAAAAACCTATCGATGATTTACTATTACAGTAATCAAATCAATAGGTTTTTACAAGTTTTATTATACTAATTCAATAATAGCCATTGGGCAAGCGTCACCTTGACGTGTACCAATTCTGTAAATACGTGTATATCCACCATTGCGATCTTGATATTTTGGTCCTAACTCTTTAAGAAGTTTTACCAATGCATATTGATCATCAATTTTTAGTTCTCTAACAGTTTTTTCGGCAATTCTAGCTGAATTTAAGTCACCTTTTTTAGCAAGAGTAATCAATTTTTCTACTGTTCTTCTAATTTCTTTAGCTTTAACAACAGAAGTTTCAATTTTACCATGCATAATAAGTTGTGTAGCCAAATCACGAATTAGTGCTTTACGATTAGCGCTATTACGATTAAGTTTTGTATATCCTCTACTCATGATTTCCTCCTATCGATTAGTGTTTAGCTAAGCTTAAATTCATTTCTTCAAGCTTTTGCTTAACTTCCTTCAATGATTTTTTACCTAGGTTTCTGACTCTCATCATGTCTTCTTCACTCTTTTCAATCAATTCACCTAAAGTATTGATGCCTGCTCTTTTCAAGCAGTTATATGAACGAACAGAAAGATCTAAATCTTCAATCGGTTTTTCTAAATTTCTATTGATTTCTTCAGTTTTTCTTTCTACCATGTAATCATCATCAACTTTCGCTTCTGAAAGTTCAATGATTGTTTGTAGGTGATCAATTAACATTTTTGAAGCTGTACCGATAGCGTCTTTAGGATTGATTGCTCGGTTAGTCCATACTTCTAAGATTAGTTTATCATAATCTCCAGAGTCATCTACTCTGGTTTTTTCTACATTATAGTTCGCTCTTGTGATTGGTGTATAAATACTGTCAATTGCTATATCGTTAACATCATCAGTGTACATAGCATTTTGTTTAGCACTGACATAACCATTGCCGCGTCTTGCTTTCATGTGCATTCTTAAAACGCCTTTGTTGATATGACAGATATAATAGTTAGGATTCATAATTTCTACTTCTTCATCACAAACGATATCTGATGCGAAAACATCCCCTGGTCCTTCTACTGATAACTCCAAGCGTTTTTCGACACTAGAATCTTCATTGTCAATTGATAATATAACACCTTTTAAGTTAAGTATAATTGTAGTAACATCTTCAACGACACCTTCAATAGGTGTGAATTCATGTACTACATTTTCAATGTTGACATTGACAATTGCTGCACCAGGTAATGAAGACAATAAAACTCGTCTCAAAGAATTACCTATTGTGATACCGTATCCTCTTTCAAGAGGTGAAATAACGAATTTACCATAATTGTCTTCGATTTCTACAGTTTCTGTTTTAGGTTTTTCGAATTTCAAGTCCTTCATAAATTACCTCCTACCCGCGTGGTCGTTTTGGCGGACGACATCCGTTATGGGGAACTGGTGTAACATCTTTGATAGCTGTTATTTCTAGCCCTGCAACTTGTAAACTTCTAATAGCCGCTTCTCTACCTGGTCCTGGTCCTTTAACTTCAACTTCGACTCTTAAAACACCATTGTCCATAGCTGATTTAGCAGCTGCTTCGGATGCTAAGCCTGCAGCGAATGGAGTTGATTTACGACTACCTTTGTATCCGATAGCCCCTGATGAACTCCAAGCAATTGCATTACCCTTAGGATCAGTAATTGTAATAATTGTATTGTTGAAAGTCGAATGAATATGTGCTATCCCTAACGGAACGTTCTTTTTCACACGACGTTTAGTTCTTACATTACGTGCCATTTAATTCAATCTCCCTTCTTATTTCTTCTTATTTGCTACAGTTTTTCTAGGACCCTTACGAGTTCTAGCGTTATTACGTGTGTTTTGACCACGTACAGGTAAACCTCTACGATGTCTTAATCCACGATAACTGCCGATTTCTTGAAGACGTTTGATGTTCATTGCTCTTTCACGTCTTAAGTCACCTTCGACTGTAAACTTTTGTACTTCTTGTCTAATTTTTACTACTTCTTCGTCTGTTAAGTCTTTAACTCTTGTATCTTCCGAGATACCACAAGCTTTTAAAATTTCTTCAGCTCTAGTTCTACCGATTCCATATACATAAGTTAAAGAGATAACAACTCTCTTTTCTCTAGGAATGTCTACTCCTGCGATACGTGCCATAGTTACCTCCTATTTTCCTTGTCTCTGTTTATGTTTTGGATTTTCGCAAATGACAAGAACATTGCCATTACGTTTAATGATTTTACATTTATCACAGATTTTTTTTACAGATGGTCTTACTTTCATACCATTACCTCCTTAAAATCTTTCCTCTAATTTTATTTTATTTCATGCGATATGTGATTCGACCACGTGTTAGGTCATAAGTTGACAATTCAACTTTAACTTTATCACCTGGTAAAATGCGTATGTAATTCATGCGGATTTTACCAGAAACGTGTCCGATTATACGGTGTCCGATTTCTAGCTCAATTATAAATTGTGCGTTGGGCAAAACTTCTACTACAGTTCCTGTCATTTCAATGACATCATCTTTTTTTGCCAAATAAATCACTCCCTTATTCTTTGGTCAGGATCTCATAACCGTCGTCAGTTATCAATATCGAATGCTCAAAATGAGCTGATAAAGATCTGTCTCTTGTTATAGTTGTCCAGCCGTCAGATAATACTCTGACTTCCTTGTTACCTAAATTTATCATTGGTTCAATCGCCAAAGTCATTCCTGACTTTAGAATTATTCCTCTTTTAGGCAACCCATAGTTGGGAATTTGCGGATCTTCATGTAAATTTCTCCCCAAGCCGTGTCCGACAAATTCTCTTACCACACTAAAACCTAAAGATTCAGCGTGTTTTTGGATTGCGTGGGAGATATCAGATAATCTGTTGTTAGCTTTAGCATATTCTAAACCTTTAAACAAACTTTCTTCCGTCCCGTTTAACAATCTTTTTGCATCTTCAGATATTTCCCCGCATGCATATGTCCAAGCGCTGTCACCATGATAACCTTTGTATTCAGCTCCGATATCTACAGAAACGATATCACCGTTCTTTAGTATCTTTGTCCTACTAGGAATACCATGGACAACTTCTTCGTTAACTGATATGCATGCAGATGCGGGGAAACCATTGTAATCTTTAAATGAGGGAATCGCTCCCATACTAACAATAACGCTCTCAACCAAATCATCAATCTGTTTTGTGGAGATACCTGGTTTTATCATTTCTCTAACAGTTCTATGTGCTAAAGCCACAATTCTCCCAGCTTCTTTCATCAATTCTATTTCTCGACTTGATTTTAAAGTTACCATTAATTCTCACCTAATTCATTAATAATATCTTGAAAAACCTTGTTGGCTGTTTGCTCGCCATCAATAACCATAAGCAAGTTCTTTTCATCGTAGTAATCCAATAACGGTTTGGTTTTTTCATTGTAAATTGCTAAACGATTCATTACAGACTCTTCCAAATCATCAGGTCTTTGAATTAATTCGCTGCCACAGTGGTCGCAAATGCCTTCCACTTTTGGCGGATGATAATCAGTATGATATGTATGTCCACAATTCTGACAAACTCTTCTTCCTGCCATCCGACGAAGTAATACTTCGTCTTTAACATCGACATTAATGACTGCTGAAAGATTTATTTCTAAACTCTTCAACATTTCATCTAACGCTTCAGCTTGGGTTCTTGTGCGTGGATATCCATCGAGCATAAAGCCATTAGGATAGTCCTTCTTGCATAAGATATCCCAAACGATATCATTTGTCATCTTATCCGGAACTAGATTGCCTTCATCAAGATATTTTTTTGCTTCAATGCCTATAGCAGAACCTTTTTTAATTTCATCACGATAGATGTTACCGGTAGAAATATGTGTCAGCTGAAAGTGTTTTAACAATTTCTTTGATTGGGTACCTTTTCCAGCTCCTGGTTTACCCATAATTAATAGATTAATCATCTTATGATTTATCTCATAAATCCAGCGTAAGCTTTTTCTTGAGTGTCTGTTTCAATTTGTTTAGCTGATTCCAAGGCAACCCCAACGATGATTAGTAAAGATGTACCGCCGATTTGAGCATAAGTATGTCCCAAAATCATTGAAGTAATAATTGGTAATGAAGCTACTACAACTAAGTATAAAGCTCCAATAACTGTCACTCGGAATAAAATTTTAGTAATATAACTTTCAGTTTCATATCCAGGTCTTACCCCAGGAATATAGGCATTTTGCTTGTTTAAATTTTCCGCTATTTGTTCAGGTTTTACCAAAATAAATGAATAGAAGAATGTGAAAACGAAGATTAAAATAATATATAATGCGAAACCGATTGGTTGATTGTAAGCAAATATTTGGTTAAGCCAGTTTGCTGCCCCAGCACCTATATTAATATAAGAGAAAATTGTGTTAGGTAATGATAATATAATTGATGCGAAGATAACTGGAATAACTGATGCAGTGTTCAACTTAATTGGAATATTGGACTCACTCTTACCTTTAAATTTAGCACTTCCTGGTCTGTTAGCGTATTGGATAGGGATTTTTCTTACAGCAACTTGCATGTAAGTAATACCTGCCAAAACAATCACAAACATTAAAATACTAACGCCGAACAATAGATAACCTGAGAAGGCTCCTTGACTAGCGAAAACATTTCCAGCTAATGCATTACTTGGGTCAGAGATATAGTATTGAACTAAAGATGCTATTGTTCCTGGGAAAGAAATTACGATCCCAGCAACGATTAACATTGAAGAACCATTACCAATACCTTTTAAAGTGATTTGATCTGCTAACCAAATCATAAAAGCAGTACCAGCAGTTAATACAACTGCAATATAGAAATAAATTAAGAACCAAAGATTTCCACCGTTTTGTGTTGCCCAGTCAGCAACAAATGGTTGGAATAACTGATCTTGAGAACTGTGAAAAGCAAATGTCATCGCTAAAGCTTGGATAAATGCTAATGCAATCGCTAAATATCTTGTTAATCTTGAAATCTTTTGTCTTCCTACTTCACCTTCTTCGCCCCACTCTTTTAAAGCTGGAATAATATCCATTTGTAAAAGTTGAACGATGATTGAAGCGGTAATGTAAGGGCTAATACCTAAAGCGACAATCGAATAATTACGAAGGGCATCCCCAGATATTGAGTTAACAATTCCTAAGAAGCCGCTGTTATCAAATAAACTTGATAATGATGATGCGTCGATTAGAGGCATTGTTACATAGGTTAAAATTTTGAAAACTAGAAAAGCTAATAATGTGAAACCAATCTTTTTTAAGACTTCCTTATTTTTGAAAATCTTTTTAATAGTTTCCATTATATCACCTCAACCGAGCCACCAGCATCTTCAATTGCTTTCTTTGCAGAAGCTGAAAATTTATGTGCTTTGACAGTAAGTTTAACTTCTAATTTCCCTTTGCCTAATATTTTGACCCCACTTAATTCTTTGGAAATTACTCGGTCATTTAATAAAACTTCTGAAGTAACGATGGTTCCTGCTTCGTAACCATTTAGGTCTTCAAGGTTTACTACTGCATATTCTTTTCTAAAAGGATTTGTGAATCCTTTTTTAGGAAGGCGTTTAAATAGCGGTGTTTGTCCACCTTCGAATCCAAGTCTAACACCACCACCTGTACGTGAGTTTTGGCCTTTTTGACCGCGTCCACTAGTTTTACCAGTTCCACTGCTTGTACCACGACCAACTCTCTTTTTGTAATGAGTCGCACCCGGATTAGGTTTTAATTCATGTAATGTCATCTCTTGCACCTCCTATTTCTTAACTTCTTCGACTTTAACTAAATGACTAACTGTATTCACCATACCTTTAATCATATCAGTGTCTTCTAAAACAACTGAAGAGTTTCTTTTAGTAAGTCCTAAAGCTTTAATTGTTTTTACTTGATTAGGTTTTCTACCCATCAAACCTTTTACTAAACTAATTTTAATTTGAGCCATTATCCTAGTACCTCCTCAGAGTTTAAACCTCTCATCTGAGCTACTGTTTCAACAGTTCTTAAAGTTTTTAATCCTTCAACTGTAGCTCTAACGATGTTAATAGGTGAGTTTGAACCTAAAGATTTACTTAATACGTCTTCGATACCTGCTAATTCCAAAACAGCTCTCACAGGACCTCCGGCAATAACTCCTGTACCTTCAGATGCTGGGCGTAAAAATACTTTTCCAGCGCCAAATTTTCCAGTTACTGTATGAGGAATTGTTGTTCCACTCATTGGTACGATAATTAAGTTCTTCTTAGCATCTTCGATAGCTTTTTTAATTGCATCTGGAACTTCACTTGCTTTACCAGTTCCAAAACCAACTTTACCTTTTCTATCGCCGACAACTACTAAGGCAGAAAAACTAAAACGTCTACCACCTTTAACAACTTTGGTAACACGACCAATATTTACAACTCTTTCTTCATAGAGTTTTACTTCTTTTTTAGGTGAACGAGGTTTTCTTCCTCTTTTATTACGATTATTGTCTTCCATATTAGATTACCTCCTTCATTAGAATTCCAGCCCTGCTTCTCTTGCAGCATCGGCTAGTGCTTTCACTCTACCGTGATATAAGTACCCACCACGATCGAAAACTACTAATTTGACATTCTTTTCAATTGCTCTTTTAGCAACTAAATCTCCAACTTTTTTTGCACCTTCGATATTAGATCCGTTAATATCTTCGATTTCTCTTGAGTTTGCTTGTGCTAATGTTATTTGATTTACGTCATCAATAATTTGTGCGTAAATTTGTTTGTTAGAACGAAAAACATTTAAACGTGGTCTTTGTGGAGTTCCTTTAATAGCGAATCTCATGCGACGATGTCTTTTTTGTCTTTGTGCGTTTTTATTTACTGAATTAAACATATTATCACCATAACAAGCTAATTACTTAGCTGTTTTTCCTTCCTTGCGGCGTACATGTTCATCTCTATATCTAATACCTTTACCAAGATATGGTTCAGGTTGACGAACTTTACGAACGTTTGCCGCAAATTCTCCTACTACTTGTTTATTAGCACCTTTTATATGAACTTCTGTATTCTTAGGGATTTCGATTGTTAAACCTTCAGGTATTACCATTTCCACTGGATTGGAATACCCAACGTTTAAAACTAAAGTTTGCGGATCTTTTAATTGCGCACGATATCCTACACCTTTGATATCAAGGATTTTTGTATATCCTTCACTTACACCAATAACCATATTATTCAATAACGCTCTTGTAGTCCCATGAAGGGCTTTAATGCGTAATGAATCATTAGGTCGGGTTACAGAAATTTCGTCATTTTCTACTTTAACTTTGATATTTTTATCAAATGTAAAGTCAAGTTCACCTTTTGGTCCCTTTACAACGATATGATTAAATTTATCGATGTGAAGAGTGACGCCAGCAGGAACTTTTATCGATTGATTACCAATTCGACTCATAATTTTCTTGCACCTCTTTCATTTTTATTATTACCAAACATATGCTATAACTTCGCCACCAACTTTATTTTTTCTAGCGTCTCTATCAGTCATAATACCTTTAGATGTAGAAATGATAGCTATTCCTAGTCCATTAAGAACTCGAGGAAGGTCATCTGTTTTAGCATACACACGTAAACCAGGTTTGGAAATTTTCTTCAAACCTCGTACAACTCTTTCATCATTTTCTAAATATTTTAAACTTATTTTTAAAGTACCTTGTACTCCATCATCGATGCGCTCAAAATCAGTAACGTAACCTTCTTGTTTTAAAACATTTAAGATTTCCATTTTTAATTTTGATGCGGGTACATCAACTATTTTATGTTTCATTTGATTTGCGTTGCGAATTCTTGTTAACATATCCGCAATAGGATCTGTCATGACCATATTAATAATGCCTCCTTCCTTTATTATCGGAACTAATCTTTCTCATAATTTACTACCAACTTGCTTTTTTTACACCAGGGATTTGACCCTTGTAAGCTAATTCTCTAAAACAAACACGACATAGTTTGAATTTGCGATATACTGAATGAGGACGTCCACAACGTTCACATCTAGTATAGTTTCTTACTGGGAATTTTGATCCACGTTTTTGACTTACTTTCTTTGATGTCTTAGCCATTTTCTCCTCCTCCTACTTTCTGAAAGGCATTCCGAATAATTTTAATAATTCGAAAGCTTCCTGATCTGTATTTGCTGTGGTAAC
>DDWA01000026.1:33241-39989 GCA_002345425.1 Caryophanales bacterium UBA2298
AAAATCAATTGTTCTTTAATACCTAATGTATAGTTTCCTCTACCGTCGAAACCTTTAGGATTAATTCCTCTAAAGTCTCTAACTCTTGGTAAAGCGATTGTAACTAGTTTATCAAAGAAATCATACATTCTATTTCCGCGTAAAGTTACTTTACAGCCGATTGGCATTCCTTCACGAAGTTTGAATGTAGCGATTGATTTTTTCGCTCTTGTAACAAGTGGTTTTTGTCCTGTAATTAATGTTAGTTCATTAACAGCATCATCTAATACTTTAGGATTTGCAACTGCATCTCCAGCACCAATATTAATAACAATCTTGCTAATTTTAGGGCTTTCCATGATGGAAGAATAATTGAATTTTTCCATTAGGGCTGGTGTGATCTCATTTCGATATTTTTCGAGTAATCTATTCATATTTTTCTCCCTTCACTTAATCTAAAACTTTGCCAGATTTTTTTGCATATCTAACTTTTTTATTTACTTCTTTTTTCTTAACAGTTTCGGTAACTGTCTTATAGCCGATTTTTGTTGGCTTTTTTTCTTTTGGATCAAGAATCATAACATTAGAAGCGTGCATTGGTTTTTCAATTTCCACGATTCCTCCGTCTGGATTAGTTTGAGAAGGTTTTAGATGTTTCTTAACTTTCGCTAAGCCTTCACCTTCTAAAACAACTCTATTAGTTTTTGTTAAAACTTTGATAATTGTTCCTTGTTTACCTTTATCTGCACCAGAGATTATAACGACTTTATCGCCTTTTTTTAATTTCATGATATGTCCCTCCTATAATACTTCTGGAGCTAAAGAAACTATTTTTGTAAACTCTGCGTCTCTTAACTCTCTTGCAACAGGACCAAAGATACGTGTCCCTCTAGGAGACTTGTCATCTTTGATGATTACTGCTGCGTTGTCATCAAATTTAATGTAAGAACCGTCTGCACGAACGATTTCTTTCTTTGTTCTAACTATTACCGCTTTAACTACGTCGCCTTTTTTTACCATTCCACCTGGAGTAGCACTTTTTACAGTAGCCACAATGATGTCACCGATACTTGCATATTTACGGCTAGTACCGCCTAAAACTTTGATTGTTAATATTTCCCGAGCACCTGAATTGTCGGCAATTTTAAGTCTTGTCTCTTGTTGTATCATAATAATACCTCCAGATCTCTAAACTTCTTCATGTCTTTCCACAATTTCAATCAAACGGAAACGTTTGGTTGCTGAAAGTGGACGGCACTCAGTGATTCTAACAACATCACCAGTTTTAGCTTCATTTTTTTCATCGTGTGCTCTGAATTTTTTAGAAGAAATTACTCTTTTTCCATATAATGGATGTTTTTTATAAGTAGTTACTAAAACTGTTATTGTTTTATCATTTTTGTCAGATACAACAGTTCCGGTAAAAACTTTTCTGTTTGTTTTAAGTTCCATATTCATTTCCTCCTTTATTTGCTTTCTCTCTCAGTAAGAACGGTTTTCATACGAGCAATAGTTTTTTTAATAACGCTGACGCGTGCAGTATTTTCAAGTTGACCAGTCGCTTGTTTGAAGCGAAGATCGAATAATTCTTTTTTTAGATTGTCTATTTCATTTAAAATGGTTGCGGTGTCCATTTCGCGAATTTCTTTAGCGTAAATCATAGAGAATCACCACTTTCTTTCTTAACGAACTTAGTTTTGATAGGTAGTTTGTGAGCAGCTAATCTTAAAGCTTCTTTAGCTACTTCTTCAGAAACGCCAGCAATTTCAAACATTACTTGACCTTCTTTAACTACAGCTACCCATTCTTCTGGCGAACCTTTACCAGATCCCATACGGACTTCTAAAGGTTTTTTAGTTTTTGCTAAATGCGGGAAAATCTTAATCCATACTTTCCCAGCACGTTTCATATAACGTGTCATCGCAATACGGCTAGCCTCGATTTGACGTGCTGTAATCCAAGCACCTTCTAATGCTTTTAACCCGTAATCTCCAAAAGAAATGTCAGCTCCACCTTTAGCAGGGCCTTCATAACTAACGCGATGAGGACGACGATATTTAGTTCTTTTAGGCATTAACATATTACTTAGCCTCCTTCTTCTTAGAAGGTAATATTTCCCCTTTGTAGATCCATACTTTTACGCCTAATTTCCCATATGTTGTTTTAGCTTCTGCTAAAGCATAATCGATATCAGCTCTTAAAGTATGTAAAGGAACATTTCCTTCACTGTATCCTTCACTACGTGCCATTTCTGCTCCACCTAAACGGCCTGAGATAAGAGTTTTACAACCTTTAGCTCCTGCTTTTAAAGCTCTTTGAATAGCAACTTTTTGTACTCTTCTGAAAGAAGCTCTGTTTTCTAATTGGTAAGCGATATTTTGCGCTACTAATAACGCATCTTTTTCTGGACGTTTAATTTCAACAACATTTAAAAATACTTGTTTTGTCGTTAATTTTTCTAACTTTTCCACTACAGCCTTTTTAGTTTCAGCATTTCTACCGATAACCATACCAGGTTTAGCAGTGTTGACAGTTATAATAACTCGTTTTTTACTTCTTTCAATCTCAATCTTTGAAACACTTGCATTCTTATAAAGATCGTAAAGTAAGTCACGAATTTTAATATCTTCATGTAATAGGTCCGCTACTTCGTTTTTATCCGCATACCATCTTGATTCCCAATCAAGAATGATACCTATGCGTTGTCCAACTGGATTTACTTTTTGTCCCATAAAATTCTTCTTACTCCCTTTCTGCCACTGTGATGTAAATGTGGCTAGTTCTTTTTAGAATTGCGAATGCTCTACCTTGTGCGTGTGGTTGCATTCTCTTCAAAGTTTTTCCTTCACCAACATAAATTTCTTTAACGAATAATTTATCTTGGTCTAATTGATAGTTATGTTCAGCGTTAGCAACAGCTGATTTTAAAACTTTTTCAACAGCTTTTGTAGCGCCTCTTGGTGTATTTCTTAATGTTGCATATGCATCACTAACTTTTTTGCCTCTGATTAAGTCAATAACCAGTTTCACTTTTCTAGGAGCGATTCTAACTGTTTTAGCAATAGCTTTTGCTTCCATAATTATTTACCTCCCTTAGTAGCTTTCTTATCTACGTGACCGCGATAAGTTCTAGTCGGAGCGAACTCTCCTAATTTATGACCTACCATATCTTCTGTTACATATACCGGAACATGTTCTTTTCCGTTATGTACACCGATAGTTAAGCCGACAAAGTTAGGGAAAATTGTAGAACGTCTCGACCATGTTTGAATAACTTTTTTAGAATTTGTATCTATTGCTTTTTCTACTTTCTTCATTAAGTGATCATCACAAAATGGGCCTTTTTTAATTGAACGTGACATATTGAGTTCCTCCTTCCTTATTTATTTCTTCGTCTAACAATTAATTTACTGCTAGCCTTGTTTTTATTTCTTGTAATCTTACCAAGTGCAACTTTACCCCAAGGAGTAAGTGGAGACTTGTGTCCGACAGGTTGTTTACCTTCACCACCGCCATGAGGATGATCGACCGGGTTCATAGCTGAACCACGAACTGTAGGTTTAACTCCCATGTGTCTTTTTCTACCAGCTTTACCGATGTTTACCAATGAATAGTATTCATTACCAACTTCACCAATTGTTGCGCGGCATTTTCCTAAGATTCTTCTAACTTCACCAGACTTTAATCTGATAAGTACATATTTATCTTCTCTACCTAAGATTTGCGCACTAGTTCCAGCTGCTCTAATTAATTGGCCGCCTTTACCAGGGTAAAGTTCGATATTATGAATAACTGTACCAACAGGTATATCCATAATTTCTTTAGCGTTACCAATAACGATATCTGCATCTTTTCCTGATTCAACTGTCATACCAACTTCTAAACCTTTAGGAGCGATGATGTAACGTTTCTCGCCATCTGCATAATTGATTAAAGCGATATTAGCGGTTCTGTTTGGATCGTACTCAATAGTTGAGACTTTTCCAATGATACCATCTTTATTTCTCTTAAAATCAATGATACGATATTTTCTTTTTGCTCCTCCAGCTTGATGGCGGACTGTGATTTTCCCTTGGTTGTTTCTACCACCATTTTTCTTTAATGTGGTTACTAGGGATTTTTCTGGCTGTGACGTTGTGATTTCATTATAATCGAGCTTTGTCATGTTACGCAAACCATTTGTCTGTGGTTTATACTTAATAATAGCCATTATTTGTGTCTCCTCCCATTACGCTGTATAAATGTCGATTTTGTGGCCTTCTTCTAAAGTCACGATTGCTTTTGTAACAGCAGCTGTAAACCCAGAATATTGTCCCACTCTTTTTGCTTTTGCTTTTGTATTGACGACATTTACTTTTTCTACTTTAACTTTAAAGATCGCTTCGATAGCTTCTTTAATTTGAATCTTGTTAGCTCTTCTATCAACTTCGAAAGTATACTTTCTTTGTTCTGCTAATTTAGTTGATTTTTCAGAAACGATCGGGCGTTTAATAACTTCATATTTATCCATATTAACTTAAAGCCTCCTCAATCTTTTCTAAAGCATCTTTTGTAACGATCAATTTGTTTGCGTTCAAAATATCATAAACACTAATGTGGTTATAAAGAACAGTTGAAACATTAGGAAGATTTCTTGAAGCGGTATTTACCAATTCAGAATTTTCTCCTAAGATAACCATGACCTTACCTTCTACTTTTAAATTTTCTAATACGGTAACCATTTCTTTAGTTTTGAATGAAGCTAAAGTAATTGAATCTACCGCTACTAAATTTTGACCTCTTAACTTTTCTGATAATGCAATTCTCAAAGCTAAGCGACGTACTTTTCTATTAACCTTATATGAATAATCTCTTGGGCTTGGTCCAAAGACAACTCCACCGCCTACATAATGTGGCGCTCTAATTGATCCTTGTCGAGCATGTCCAGTTCCTTTTTGACGATATGGTTTTCTCCCACCGCCACGTACTGCAGATCTGTTTTTTGTCATAACAGTACCTTGACGCATAGCTGCTCTTTGTTGCTTAATTACATCATAGATAACTTGGTCGTTATTTTCAGCAGCGAATACTTCGTCATTTAAATTAAGACTACCAATTGATTCACCTTGTTGATTTAACATTGCTAATTTAGGCATAGCTTTTCCTCCTTCCGAATAATATTATTAATTTTGTTTTTTAAATGCGTTTTTAATTATAACTAATGATTTGTTTGGTCCTGGAACATTGCCTTTGATTAACATGATGTTCTTTTCTGCATCTGCACGAACCACTACTAAGTTTTGAATAGTGACTTTTTCATGTCCCATTCTTCCTGGCATGTTCTTACCTTTTCTAATACGATTAGGCGCGATAACACCCATTGATCCAACACCACGATGATATTTAGATCCATGTGCCATAGGTCCGGTATGTTGGTTGTGACGCTTGATCACACCTTGATAACCTTTCCCTTTTGATGTTCCAGTTACGTCTACATAATCACCAGCGGTAAATATATCACATTTTACCTCTTGGCCAACTTCATACTCTTCCATACCTGAAAGACGTATTTCCTTGATGTAGCGCTTAGGTGTTGTGTTTGCTTTTTCAAAATGTCCGGTTAAAGGCTTATTAACTAAATTAGCTCTTTTATCCATGAAACCTAATTGAACTGAACTATATCCATCAGTTTCAACGGTTTTCTTTTGCAATACAACATTCGGTTCCACCGAAATTACTGTAACAGGAATCATTTTTCCGTTTTCATCAAATACTTGAGTCATTCCTACTTTTCTTCCTAAGATACCTTTTGCCATGAGTACACCTCCTATTTAATATTTTTTACTTCAAGACGATATCTACACCAGATGGTAAATCTAAGTGCATTAATGAATCAATTGTTTTTGGCGTTGGGTTCACGATGTCAATTAATCTCTTGTGAGTTCTTCTTTCGAATTGTTCACGTGAATCCTTGTTAACATGTGGGCTTCTTAAAATAGTGAAAATTTCTTTTTCAGTTGGTAGTGGGATTGGCCCGCTTACCTTAGCCCCTGTTTTCTTCGCTGTTTCAACGATTCTTTTTGCTGATTGATCTAATAATCTGTGATCATAAGATTTCAATCTAATTCTAATTACTTGATTTGTAGCCATTTAAAGCTCCTCCTTTGCATATAATTTAGCTTATATACAGGCTCATTGCAAATTCCCTAACCTCCCTCATAACCATCTAAACAACGGCTATGTGTGTGTCAGCAACCTCACAAATCTCTGCCTTCCTATTTTCCATAGGCTTTAATATGATATCAAATTTATAAAATTTATGCAAGGATTTTTTTCTGAAAATCGCTAATTTATTCTATATATGCGAAAAACAACCTGTTTTTTTTAGTAATATCAAGAAAAATGATAAAATTAAACTTTTTTTATTGTTTTCTATAAATCTGAATAAAATCCGTAGCATAAAGGATTTTCAAGCCTAAAGCATGTCAATATTAATTTTACTTACATACAAACCCTTAATCTGAACACAAAAAAAGTGAAGATTTCTCTTCACTTTTTATTAGTCAAATATGAAAATTATAAACTTACGATATTTGAAGCTTGAGGACCTTTTTGTCCTTCAGTAATATCAAAACTTACTGCTTCGCCTTCTTCTAAAGTTTTGAATCCACTCTTTTGAATTTGAGAAAAATGTGCGAATACATCTTTACCGTCTTCTGTAGTGATAAATCCGAAACCTTTTTCAGCGTTAAACCATTTAACTTTACCAGTCATGTTTGTTACCTCCTAT
>DDWA01000026.1:40001-69384 GCA_002345425.1 Caryophanales bacterium UBA2298
TATTAACATTTATATCGTGCTATATACTATAATACGCTATTTTTGAAAAAAAGCAAGAAATTTAATTTGTTTTTTAAAAATAATTTACATTTGCAAAATTTTCGATAAATTAGCCAAATCTGTTATCTCTAACCTTTTCATAAAGCTGGAAATTAACTTATCAAATTCCGAATGGGAAATAACTGTAAAACTCTTCGCTAATATATCAATATAATAATCTATAGAATTTTTATCAACCATCAAATTTAAAGTCAAATATCTAAGTAAAATATAAGTGCCACATAAAGCTAAATATTGATCATAAACACTAAAATTATTTTGAAATGGGAACTGCTTAAAGAACAAATCGTTAATCAACATTTTTTCAAAAAATATTTCATTATCTTTGATAGTTTCATCAAGGTGTTTCTTATTTTGGTTATATATCTCTACTACATCATGAACTAAATAATTGCTTCTTGCTTGAGCCAACTGCTCATCTAATCTCCGATATTTAGAGTTAAACAAATCAAGTAAACTCCATAATATTTGATGGTTTTCATTTATATCGCATTCGGGAAGATCAAATGAAAAGTCTATTTCATCAAGATTAATTTGAGAATTCTCTCTCATGGTTAACAAATATTTACCAAGGTGTATTATCCTTAAGTGTAAGGGATTGTCTCTATTAGTAAGAAGTGAGAACATATTATCCCTAATTTTTATATATAGAAACTTTCTGTCTTCAGGGATATCTTCTTTGGGCTTGCTCATCAGAAATGTTAAGTTCTTTCTCTCAAAACTTAATTTATTGACATTTTCAAATAATAATTCCAATGTTCTTTCACATGAATTAGCGCATGAAGCTTCATTTGCCAAATCAATTCTAGGACCACGAGGATAATATCTGCATACCCAAGGCAAGACTTCTTCTCCGCAAGTCTCATGCAATAGACAATACCCATCTTTT
Source organism: Caryophanales bacterium UBA2298 (assembly GCA_002345425.1). GTDB lineage: Bacteria > Bacillota_I > Bacilli_A > Izemoplasmatales > Hujiaoplasmataceae > UBA2289. Next base: position 40,951 of record DDWA01000026.1, read on the forward strand.
TTGTGTAATGGGCAATCACCGTCATAATTATGGACGATTTCAGCATATCTTTCCTTGGTAGGATTCAATAAAGGCCTAAAAGCTCGATCGATTTTTTCCTTTACGCTAGTCTTGCACTTTAATCCGTGCAACAAAAAATACTGTTCCATGGGAATAGTCACTTTCCATTCCACGCAACAGCTATCTCTGCACTTGCCACCCTTACACTGAAAGTTCTTATAGTAATCTGGAACTAGAAATTCTCTCACTACTTTTTCTTTGGCAAAACTCACTTGTTTCAAAGCCAAAATAACATCTCCTAAATCAATTTTTCTAAGAAATAATTATATCATTAAGTTGAATGTTAGCAAGATATTTTTTTGATTATAAATACATTTTCAAAATCTGTTCACCATCATTGATGCCAGTATCAATAAAACCATATTTAATATAGAAATCATAAGGTTGATTTCCTTCCATTTCACATGAAGTGTATAGAGTTTTAATTTTATCTTTTTTACATTTTTCTTTCAATAAATCAAGAGCTTGACTGCCGTAACCTTTTTGCTGGTAATCCTTAGCAATCATAAAACGCCATAAAAAATAAGCTGGTAGGTCTTCTTTAGAAATGTCATCATCCCACAAAGCAACCATTATGAAACCAATCGGTTTTTTACCTAAATAAATTGCTCTTGGCCACGCTCTTTTCTTTTCTACATAAGCTTCAGCCAAAGAAAAAATGTTTGGTGCGACGCATCTTTTTTGATAATCCGTTAAACTGTCATGAAGTTTGATAACCTCATTAAAATTTTTTGAAGTTACTCTCTTAAATGAAACCTTAGACATAATATCCATCCATCTTTTTTTAAAGATTAAATAATTTAATCTAATAACAAGCTTTTATTAATTATTTGAGTTAATTACTAAAATCTACTTTAACAGCTTCTCTTTCCTTTTCATCATTCACGGTAAAATATTCAGCATGTTTAAACCCGAACATGTTGGCTATTATATTGGAAGGGAAAAGTTCTATTTTGTTATTTAGTTTCAAAGCTGTATCATTATAAAACTGTCTACCAAAACTTATTTTGTCTTCAGTTTCTTTTAACTGCCCCATTAAATCCTTGAAATTATCATTAGCTTTAAGTTCAGGATACCTTTCTTGAACTACTAGCAATCTGCTTAAAGCTCCAGAAACACCTTGTTCAGCCATAGAAGCTTCCGCTACACTTCCAGATTGTCTTGCTTGTGCGTAAAGACCCCTAGCTTTTGCAAACTCCTGAAAAATGTCTTTTTCATGAGATGCATATCCTTTGACTGTTTCAACCAGATTTGGAATCAAATCAAAACGTCTTTTTAATTGTACGTCAATTTGAGCCCAACCATTTTTTACTTTATTTCTCATAATTACAAGTTGATTATATACGGAAATAACATATCCAATAATCAACACCAATACTATAAGCGCAACTATGCCTATAATACCGCCTGCACCAATTAAAAACATAAATAATCCTCCTAAACTTTTTATATATTAACGGCTGCGTCCTCCGCCTCCGCCACCACCAAAAGAACTTCCTCCGCTAAAACCGCCACCCGATCCTCTTGAACTTGCTCTTGCGTTTCTAGCTTCTATTATTGTTGATTTAGCATTCATTTTCGCTAAACTGAACGCTTGATTAAAACGATGATGATAGCCCCAATATGCTATCCTTCCCGTGCGATGATTTTTAAACAAATAAGTGCTTTCAGATTCATCAATGTCAGACTCAGGTAATTTGACTGATAATTGACTCACAACCTGATCCGCTACACCTAAAACTGTAGCATATACCAAGTAATGCTCCCAAACAATTATCCCCGGAATCGGATAATCTTCCAGATTACCAAATGACAATAAGAAATTTCTGAAGGCTTTCCACTTAGCAAACATTTCATTTCCATTAATACTTCTTTTTTTAATTCCATACACATAAGCCGAAAGAAAAACCATAAGGGCAACTGATATTAAGATTGGAATAAAAATATTTATATTGAACAAAGAAAAAGCAATGATATTAACAAGAATAAATAAAAGCGGTATTGAGTTTGAAAAAAGCATGATTCTCTTTTTGTTACTTATGCCTACTTCAAAGTACTTCTTCGATTTTCCATCACGCTTGGCTAATCGGATAAATCTTTTCAAAAAATTTTGATATGATATTGCTTTTGACTCACTCACAGATCCATAATTCTCAATCTGTTTTGTAGTGACAAAATCCCCATTACCAATTGTGTTGAAAATGTAGTTTAAAAAATCGGATTCATATTCTTTTAGTTCATCGCGAGATTTTTCTTTATTATATACCAAATTAAAATCTGAAGAAGAACTAGACATATTAGATCCTGCATTTTGCAAATCAATATATTTTCTTCGAATCAAATCTAGTAAGGTTGCCGTTATTGTTTCATCTACAATTTTTTCCATATAGTACAAATAACTCAATGTAGCTGGAGTATCATCACTAGGCAATTCTCTAAAGTAATCGTTGTCGAAACTAGCAGTATATTCCTTGTCATATTTAAAGTATATGACAATACCAATTCCCATCATCAAAATTACCAAACCAAAAGATGAGTAAAGCATAATATTAGCCAAGCTGACTTGAAAGTTATAATAGTTTGCTAAGTCAGACTCATAGTCTAAAATAACCGATTTATTAATAGCTTCATTCATTACAATATTGTTTTCTCTAATATTTGGAAATAAATCATTTTCCATCAATATACGAAATTCAGGAAACTCTCCGTCTTTAATATCTGAGATTTCCATTTCAATACGGTTATTTGAAACGACTGAGATTGTTCCATCAGTTAAACCATGACCCCAAGCATATAGATTAGATAAATCATAGTCATTTTCCGGTAGAACAATACTTATTTCTGCGTGTTCTACTATTCCTTCAGCATAAGTAAACATTCTCCAATTCAACTCAGATATATCGCTATATTTAGTAACTGCTCCATTTATAGTATATTCATAGATAAAGGTTACATCCCCAGACATTCTTCCTGCTAAAATTGTATTTACAAAGATTGATTCGCAGGTAGGAATGTTAGGTTCGCATACAACTGGATAACCTAATTCATCTAAATCGCCTTCCCATGAATATCCCACTCTTATATTCTCGCTTCGATCAAAACCATTCTTATAGTATTTAACTGAAACATTAGTTGTATCTAAGAACGCTTTATTATTAACATCCATATATAAAGGATAATCTTTTGCATACTTATTTAAAACAATATCTCTGAATCTGACCGTCATAATCTCATTATAATTCATGTTCCACTCTTCAACAACCGTCATATCACCCGAATCATCAATTGTTATATTTGCAATATAAGAATCTATAGTAACATCCGAATTATCAAAATTAATAACTCCTATGTATATTAAAAAGAATGGTATTATAAATAAAAAACTGATTATCTTTTTCACTATCATTATCCTCTCCGCACTTAATTATTGCGTAATTAATATAACATTTATTTGATTATATATCTATATAACGTAAAATAAAAAAAAGATTTGATAGGAAAATATCAAATCTATATTTATGCATGGGTTGTGTAACCTATTTTAATACAATTACGCACCCTTGCTAAGATCGGCGCACCCTTATTCAATATTTTACGCGTTTATGCACAATATGCCACTGTATAGATTACTATGTAATGATTAACACTACTAGATTCAATTAAATCACTTAATCATGCTACCTAAAAATGATTGAATTGAAATAAAGAAAAAGAATATTTCAAGATTGCTTTCAGAATTTTCACTAGTAATAAGCACAACTGATGCTATTAATACTAAAATACTGTTAAAAATGACATATGTTATCATTTTTTTCTTCTTTGGTAAATAAAATTTGCCTTTTTTAAATATCGATACAATAATCAAAAAGGGAACATCAGCTAGCAATATCCAAAGCAAAATAAATAATAAATTTGATTCGGGAATTAAATCAAAAACATAAAATGGTATAAATAGTAGTAATGTAACTAATATCACAATAATAGAATAGACAAATTCTAAAATGTTAAGTTGTTTTAGGAATTTCTTCATTTCGTTATCTACCAGTACCAAAAATTGAATCCCAAAAATCTCTAAATGATTTAGGACTTCCACCTGTTCCACCAGATGGCCCATTGCCTGATGACGCACCAGTTCCGGATTCACCTTGTGAGCACCCATTGTCGTAATGTTCTAATAACTCATTCAATTTTTCCATCTTTTCAATTAATTCTTCAACTGCTTTATTATCATCTTCAGTATATCCGTTTTTACTTAGTGGTTTTTTGTAATGATCAGTAATATCTTTTGATACCTTTTTGAATCTTGAATACATTTTATCACTTTCATCTTGAAAAATACTCATTAAAAAATCCTCCATATAGTATTTGATTTAAATTAAAATATTCTTTTCTCTATTTATACAATATATTTTCTTCAGTCTTTTGTTGGATATTGTTTAGTACAAAATCTCTTATATTTTGTGGGATATTATATTTATCAAATAATCTATTCTCTAATTCTTCTATAGATTCATTCCACCAATCTTCTTTAAAATCTTGGATTGGCACAGATCCCCAGGCAGTTGTACTATGTTGTGAATATTTATTTATATATAAACAAGCTCTTGCGAATCTAGTTAATATATATTTCGCATGAAAAAATGCATGACGTTCATCATCATATGAACCTTGTTCTTGAAAACTCTCTGTTGATATTTCAAAAGGCTTACCTAAAATTATGTCAGAAAAAGCACCACCTAACCCAGCTTTTACATCCATGTTCCCCCACGCGTAAGGGACGAACACTTTATACTTATCGATTGCTTTTGTTCTTCTTGGCAGTGGATAGTCACTTTTCATATAGAATATAGATTGTCTTCTTTTGTAAAGCCCATATAATTTTATATCATCATCTTTTAATTTTTTTTCCTGGATGTTAGGTAACCCATATTTACTCGGATCGTCTATTGCATCAGTACTCAAGCCATAAGGTTTACGTGGTGATGTAATGTCTTGTATAGAACGAAATGTAGTGTGATTCGTGACTAACTCAACTAAGGTAACAAGTTCTTTTGGCTTCTCGATATCTTCTTTATTTATTGGTAAGAAAACTTCATCTTCATCTTCCCCATTTGTGTAAATCAATTGCTTTCCTCCAAGTTGATTGTCATAACCTTCTTTCCATAAAACAAAGTTTGTCCACTCTGCACCTGAGATTCCTGGAAACACATTTTGTCTATTATCAATAAACATTATTTGTGGATCACGTTTTATTTTTTCATTGTTTAATTTAGATAGATTATTAGCATTCTTTGGCTCTTGCCACCCTACTGGAAAAATTAAAGAAACCACTTCACCAATCTCTCTTGATAACAAATAAAAATCCGTATAAATTTGTTGTTTTGCATCACTTTGGTATGGAGGATTTCCTATAACTGCATCGAATTTCACAATATCACTTCCTATGTGCCATGTTTTTTTACTTTTTATATGTTTCACTAAATTTGCATAATCACTTTCATATTGCAATGACATTTGATTAACTAAGTCATCCATAACTATTACTTTAGTTTTTAAACCTTTTATATCTTTAAATCCGTTTAAAGTTCTCCTAGTAATTGCAGCAGCCATCTTTGTTCTACAAATTACATAGATGTTATTATTTAATATATCAGCCCATAGATGTTCAACATTTTTCATTTGACCCTTATTTCTAACGTCTTGAAAAATACTAATCGCAGCATATAATGGGTATAATCCAGATTTTGAATTAATCTCTAATATATTACTTTGTGTGTTAAATATATCATTTGTAAGATTAGTTTTAACTATCCATCTTATTGTGTTATCTTCATTAATTTTAATCGGGGTTTCAAAATCATCTTCAAAGAAATTAGCCCCTCCAATTGTGACACCCATATGTAAATTTACTGCACGCCATGGGGTTAATACTGTCTCTCTATCAGGATTTTTAAATGTAGCAAAGATGTCTGAAATGGCTTGTACTCTCTCAAGAGGAGGTAATTCGTCCGCAGCTTTTGTTTGTCTACGTATTTTTAGACCTGCTTCTATAAACACTTCATTATCGAAATATTTACCAAATTCTTTAAATAAATCTTTTGTAATTCCTTTAGGCATGAATTCTATCCATGATTTATCATCAATTATATCTGTAAAATTTTCAACTCCTATTTTTTCTTTAATATCAATATCAGCTCCATACACTAATAATGGTATACGAATTGCAATGCCTCTTAGAATTTTGATAGCGCTAGAACGTTCTTTAAGCTTTTTCATTCTCTCAGCTAATTTTTCTTTTTCTTCTTGAGATAATTCTTTTTTATTTTTTTTCTCTTTTGCTTCTCGGACTTCATCATCAAGGCCTTGATCATTGACAAGAATATCGTCACTTGTCTTAGATGCTCCGCTAGCTTTTAATATTTTCTTTAAATCTTGAAATTTTGAAATTTCCAAATCCGTTAACTGCAATAAATTATCATTATACAAATGTCTATCATCAAAACCATTTCTTGCAACTCTATCGATCAATGCTCTTTTTAACTGAATTAGCATATTTTCAGTGCTGTATGGTTTCATTTCAGATCCAACTATGCCTATAACGGGACAAAAATTCAAGAAATCTCCCATCTTAGTCTTATCATCATTTGTAGAGCCTTTTTTCGTAGATAGATTACCAGCTTCTGCTATCATCTTCAAAGTCCTATCTGGTGCAAAATCAAACACGTAACAGTTCGTTTTCATTTTGTTTGCAACAATTGCAGGGGTTTGTACTCTAAAAATTGTTTGCAAATATGAACTAGCAGATGTAGAAGATGATCCAGATAACATAAATACAGCTGTCCATTCAGGGACTGAAACTCCTGTAGTAAGTCTACCACATGATAATGTAATAGTTCTTGTTTCATCAGGTCTCTTGCTGATTGCTTTCTTAACTAATTTAAATGCATCATCACTCTTTACTTCCTCATCTCCGTCTCCAGCAACATTTACAATCGTAAAATGTTGAAAAATCGGATGATTTTTAAGTAGATTTGATAATGCCTTAGCCTCTTTAACGCCAGGTAACATCCATAATGTATGCTTGAAATTATCACGATACTGAATAGTAGAATAGGGATAATTATGTTCACCTGATTCCACTAATAAATCAAGAAATCTTTTAATATCTTTCTCATGAACAAATGAATCAATTTTTGCTGTATCATCCAGTTCTTTCTTGTCAAATAATGGATTACCTGTCCACACTCTAAAAAATTCCTTAAAGTTAAATGCAGTGTCCTCGATATCCTCATATTTATCGCTAGAAATAATGTTCGCTAAGTCATAAGTATAAATGTTCATTTTAGGTAGTGATTCATATGGATTAGAATCTCCAAAATGTTTTTCTACCCATTCTAATTTTGCTCTTTGCTCCATTACATAGTCCCAAGTATATACTTCTTCATTCTTAAATGTTTGCTTACTTAACGGACTTAATAAGTTAAATGGTGTACCAGACAAATATAATGTTTTCGTTTTAGTTGAACTACTTATCAATGATTGAATAACTTGATTGCCAAGCGACGTTTGTGTTCCTTCATGGGCTTCATCTATAATAACAAAATCCCATTCCATATTGAATATCAAATCGTTTTTTTCAAATTTACCACCAACAAAAGAAGAGCCTCTTAAATCCTGAATACTTGCAAAATATATAAAGTGCTTGCTTTCTTTTTCGCTAAGATTACTTAGATTTATTAATGTTTCACCTTGTGTCTTACTGCCATATATGTATTTTTCTTCATCGTAAAATATCTTTTCAAAATCTTCATACCAGCTATGTTTTACTACAGGACGATGTGTTAAAATCAAACTCTTTCTAAAATTCATTTGCCTAATAACTTCTAATGCGGACAGCGTTTTACCAAACCTCATCTTTGCATTCCAAAGCATGTGACCAATAGTTTCTTTTTCGACACCTTTACTACTGAATTGTTTTATAGTTTGTTTTATTGCTTCACTTTGTTCTGGTCTAAAGATTATTGGAGTCTTATTAGATGAAATATCTCCAGGTAATAAAGATTTCCTATTTTCTTTAACAGCAATTATAGCTTTTTTTGCAGTTTCAAGATCACAGCGATACCATTCTGTTGCACCATTAAGATTTTCTTTTGGCTGTTCTATATTAGATCTTTTAAGGACGTTATGAACATCGTTGTCTCTAAAAGCAACATTTTTATTTGTAATAGCAAGGGTAGTATAGAACAATTGAAAATTGATACCAGCTGTTCTTGTATATTCATTAATACGCGATATTGCAGCGTTGTTTAGAAGGACTGAATTATCACTAAGTTTTGATAAGTCACTGACTTGATTAATAGAAGCTTCTCCAACCTTTAATAACCCTTCATGAGTTTTATCTGATATTCCAAACACATAAATCAACTTATACGAAAAAGTATCATTAAACCCCTTTGTCATTTTTTGCTCCTCCCACTTATTATATCGATAAATTTAATCGTTTTATCATTTTCCCAATCTTTTATCAAAGCATAAATCCCATTATGCTTACTCAATATGCTATTTTCGCAACCGAAGCACTTTTCAGTTACTTCCTCACCAAACAAATCATACTGGATGACTTTGCGATTATTACAACTTTCAGGAACGACACCTTTTAAACCATCCATTTGAAAAAAATTCCAAGATATTACATTAGCAACTTCTTTTAATTTCAATATATCTGGCATAGAATTAAATCTATTTAAGTAATAATCTATGAATGTATAGAGCAAATTCTCTCTCGCTATAAGTAAACTATCTCCTTGCCATTCAAAACCATATACAGATTTATATGCAGTTAGTACATTATCAAACCATTCTAAATCATTTGAATTCTCATTTATTACTCTAATTTTTCTGTCGAGAATACCTATGCGATCAACGACATTTATTGGGTTTCCACTAACCGTGTCATATCTACTTACTACATAAGGTGCTTCTCCACAAGAAATTTCAATTCGTTTTTCATTTATGTAATCAATCCATGACTTTTTCTCAAAAATCACTTTATTATAATTAGTAACCCAGGTTAAATTTTTCATCCTATTGAAAACATTTTTCTTTTCAAACCAAATCTCATCAACTTGATTGTTTTGAATATTACATGCCCATGAAGGTGTAAACACTTCAGCTTTTTCTCTAATTCTGATTTTCTTCTCAAGATTGCTTTTTTTTGATCTGGGTTTTATGATGTTGCCATGCTTTCCAGTAATTAATCTTGGAATGATTGGTTCAGAAAATGAATATTCATTGCCATGTTTTGAATAGTTATTTGTACACCATCTAATATTTCCTTTTGTAGAATGATCAATCAAAAGGATCTCTAACAAATCCTTGTCAATTTTATAAATGGTATTTTCCAAAATATCTACTTTATCTATTAATACTTGATTCATTGTATATTCACCTCTGCATACTAGACGACACTAAATCTTATATTTCGTAAATAATTCATGTAATTTTTTCTTAGATTTTATAGTTGGTTCAAATTTTCCAGTCTCCCAACGATTAACTGAAGCAAAAGATACACCAAGAATATCGGCTAGTTCTCTTTGAGAAACAAACATTTTTTCACGCAATAATTTAATTTTCTTAGAATATTCCATAGAATACACCTCGTCATATTATTGACATTATTATAACACTTTTTCATTTAAAAAACCATAATCGTGTAAATTCTATTCAAATCGTGTAAACTGACTTATAATCGTGTAAAAATCATTCAAATCGTGTAAGTTCATTTCCACTTATGGAATTTCTTCATGATTTTCGTCAGTTTTTAGCATCGAAATCTATTCATCAAATCAAGAAAAGCCCTTATTAAAGCAAAAAAAGGCCTAATACGTATTGTATCAAACCTATGCTTCTTATATGGCGGAGAAAAGGGGATTCGAACCCCTGCGCCCTTTTACAGACCTACTAGCTTTCCAAGCCAGCCCCTTCAGCCTCTTGGGTACTTCTCCAAAATCTGGCAGGGCCAGAGAGATTCGAACTCTCGGTCTCGGAGTCAGAGTCCGATGCCTTAACCACTTGGCCATGGCCCAATCTAATTTTATAACCAATTACAATTATATCTTTATTTCCAAAATAATCAAACAAAAAAATTCCTTATTCCATCTCAGTAATAAAATCTAAATTTTTAGTATCTTTAATTGCCTCAACAATTAAAGTCCTCATAACATTAATGTCTATATCATCCAGTTTCTTTATATACAAGCATCCTTTACCGGTTTTATATTTCCCTAGTTTGTTAAGATTAATTAATCTGTTAATATCATAGGATAAATATAAGGTTATTGCTTGTTTTCTACTAGCAAGCCCAACCACTGGCATTTCACCTGAATGTCCTGATTTATAAACATATTTTAGTCTTCCGAACCCGATAATACTTCCCCATAATTTTGGCTCTTTATTGGTTACTTCTTTCATTAAATCCACAAGTTTTATAATATCTGCTTTTCTTTGTTCATCTAAACTCTCAGTAAAGCTATTTATATTTAGATTCGTGATTTCCATCTTAATACCTCACCTTATACTTTTCTCAAAATTTTATCCATGCTTTTGCCTTTAGCTAATTCATCAATCAACTTATCCAAATATCTAATGTTTTTCATTAGTTCATCTTCAATGTCCTCTACTCTAACACCACAAATCAAACCTTTGATAAGCTTGGCGTTCTCATTAATTTTTGGAGCGTTCTCAAAAAATTCTTTCATAGATAAGTCGCTTTCAGCGATTGATTCGAAATCCTCTTTTGGATAATTAGTTAACCAAAGGATTATCTCATCAACTTCTTCTTTAGTTCTTCCCTTCTTCTCGGCTTTTTGAATGTACAGCATATATATTCTTGAAAAAGTCATTGAAAATATCTTATGTTCCATCTTATTCTACTCCCTTTTTAAGTCTAGTCTCATTAAGACCCAATCATAGTATTTATCATCACTAATCTTACTTGCATTTTTATTGATTCCAAAAGTAATGAAACAGAACTTTTCATATAGTTTGATCGCTCTAAGATTTTCTGATACTACCTCGAGATAGATAGTTTCAATAAAAGCAGTACTCTTAGCATAGTCAATAAGATTCTCCATTAACAAACTTCCTACACCCTTGCCCCAATACTCTTTTAATACTGATATCGCTATTTCTGCTTTATGCCTAATTCTTTCTCTAGGATTCACGTGAATATAAGCATTGCCGATAATTTCATCTTCTTTCTTCACCACAAACATTCTACTGTATTCGGTATTATTAACTGAATCAAGAAAATTTTCTTCTTGTGATAAAGTCATTGGTACTCCAGAAGAACCAAATAATAAAAAGTCAGTTTCGGAACCAACTCTTTGAAGGTAATTAAGCATTTGCTTCGCGTCTTCTTTTTTTACTAAACTAACATTATAGTTCATAAGTTCATTTCTCCTAAATAGATTTGCTTGTTTATACAATTATAGCATTTTAAAATGTATTTTATACTAAAAAAGCAAACTCTTATTGAGCTTGCTTGGATAATTTATAAGCGTAATCGTATTCTTCAAAACCAATGTCAAAGTAAAACTTTTGAGTTGAACCAACAAAAACATCTTTCGCACCATCTTTTAAAACTTCTTTAATAGAGTTATAGATACATGCTTGAGCCAATCCTTTTCTCCTATGATCTGGAACTGTTGCGACTGGTTCAATAAGCGCGGTCTTGGTGTTCTTTATATACCAAATACCGGAGTAAGATTGATATTTATCATCTTTAATTGCGACATATGTATAATTCTTTTTAAAGTTAGGCGAAGATGTCATATGTTTTCTTGAAAGCAAGTTTTCTTCTGAATAATCGACTTCATCACCGTGATTAAAACCCCTCCATAATGCATGGTGAATTTGATCATAACGATAATCTCGAGCTAAAGATACAATATTATATCCCGGCGTTTCAGGAACTTCAAAATCCTTCAATGTGAATTTTGAAACCGGATCAAACTTGCCATGATTTAAATATCCGCATTCTTGCAATAATTTGACCATATCTTCATCTCTTGGAATTATTATGTCGTGGGATAAATTGTTCTTAATAAAATAATCAACTAGTTCTTTTCTAATGTTTTCTTCAAACTTATAAATAACAAAATAAGTATTGGGCTCATCCTCATATAACAATACTGCTTCTAGTTTATCGTTATTATAAAAGAACTTCATTTGGGATAGTTCACTTTCTTTTAAACTATCTCTTGCGAACATCCATTCCCATCTACTCCAATGGTAGTAAAGATACTGATATTCTTCATTAAAATCTTTGATAAAATTCAAAACTTTATAAAAGTCTGAATTATAATTTTTATCTTGGCTATAGGAAACTATCTTGTACATAATTTAAGATTCCTTTTTTTATTTGAAATTTAAATCTTCTTTAAAGTCTGAAAATACTTCAGTAAGTTTTTTATAATCTACAATGTAACCAAATTTTTGATTTTTATCTCTACTCATATATAATATTCCGCTAGTTAAAAACTCATTGATATGATAGGAAATTGTAGCACTCGAAACATCAAGTTCATCAGCTATATTTTTAATTGAACTAACTCCTTTAGCAATTAATTTTAAGGTTTCGTATCTAGTTTTATCGCCTAATGCCTTGAATATTTTCACTCTTTGAGCTAACTTGTCTTCATTAAGTTCGTGAATCTTTTTAAAAGAATATTCCATTTCTAATCCCCATACCATTCTGCAAATATCTGATTCAATAAATCTTAGTGTGTATGGCATAACGAAAGAGACATAGAAATCACAAAATTCTCCACCATTAAATTCGTAGGATATAGCATCATAAGTAATCTTTTTAAAAGTTTCATTTGTATTTCTTGACAACCTTTTTACTAAATCGCTACCAACTTCATCACATTTTTGTTCATAATTTAAATATGAATTCTCGAAAAGAGATTCAATCTTATTTAATAATGAAATAAATTTTACCAAATGTTGATGAGGGTTTTGAATCATCATAAAGAGATTCCATTTATTTGCGGAATCAATCTTAAGTTGATTTATAAACTGCGTCGCATTATTTTCATCAAAGACTTTTGAAGATGTATCATCAGAATCTTCCATAGTAATTAAAGCTTTGATAATTTTATCTTTTAAGAGATTAGGCTCTTCTTTTAATAAATCATTAAAATAAGTGTCAATGTTCGTGTATTCATAAAGCGGATAAGCGTGAATTATAATATTGGCGAAGTCATAGTGTGAATATATATCTTTTTGGTAAAATTGATTAATTTCATCTTTGTAGGGTTCTAATTTAGAATGCATTTTTTCAGAAAAATCATTGTATTCTTCTTTTATTGCTTTTTTTAATGTTTCATCTTCATTTTTCATATCTTCTTCTAAGTTGAAATAAATTCTTGGAAAAACCAGATTATCTAAAATCTTTGAAACTTCTTTATTAAATCTAAATTTCATTTAATTCCACGCTTCTTTCATAAGTTTTAATTTTTTCCTTTGTATCTGATTCAATCAAATGCATTTGCTTATAATAAATTATTACAGTTAAAATAATAATCGCCCCATTTAAGATCATTACAATTCCAGGATTAATTATATCATACAAATATCCAAAAATCACCTGCCCAATTGGGATCATTATGGCAGTTCCTAATCCTAAGACCGTTGAGGTTCGTCCCATATATTCTAAAGGTACAATTTTTTGTAGAAGCGTACCAACAGCTATATTAACAGCAGTTACAAATACACCAATTATAAAACATGTTACAAGTACGATAATATACGATAACAATCCATCGCTTATACTAAACACTGACTGATTAACGGTAATTGATATTAACATAATTAGAAAACCAATTATTAGGAAAGATTTTACCAATACATCACCTAATTTCATCTGCTTTAGTCTTTTTGTTAAAAGCATTGGAGCAGCAATCATTGAGGCAGAGAGAACTGTTTGTAACAAGCCTAATCTAAAATCCGATTGAGACAAAACCTCTTTTACTAAAAATATTAACCCTACTGAAAAAAGAGGAGCGATACTGAAGTTAACAATCATTGCAATTGAGATAATAGTTTTAATCGGTTTTGATTCTTTAATTATTTTTATACCTTCAACCAAATCTTTCTTAAAACCAGCGATTGATTTAACATTATCTTCACTTTTTGTTTTTGGTACTTTAATAAACATTTCGCTAATTGCAGATATAAGAAAACTCACGGCATTTATAATTATTGCTATAAACAAACCGAATGCTCCATATATAATCGCTCCCAAAATAGGCGCCATTAATGTTCCGAAGCTAATTACCATAGTTCTTAATGAATTAGCTTCTAGATATTGTTCTTTTTCAACTACGCTAGGAATAACCACAGACATTGAAGAGTGGAAAAATATTTCTGTAATTTCTAGCAAAATAACTAATAAATATATTAATCCAATTGTTAAGTCTTCGTTATAGAATAAATATATTGCAAAACCAAAGAGGATAAAGGCGTTTACTAAATCTAAGATTACAATTGATTTCTTCTTGTCAAACCAATCACCAAAAACTCCAGCTATTGGAGATAAAATAATTCTCGGTAATATTGCTATCGCAAGCATTGTTGCGAATAGTGTCGCAGATCCAGTTATCGCAAGTACATACAGCGAGAGGACGAACTGTTGAATATTGCTACCGATTAAGGACACGAAATTACCGAGGATTACTAGTATGAAGTTTTTGTTTTTAAGTAATTTGTTGTTCATTGTATATATTTATCTCCAATATTGTTTGTTATATTCAACTTGATGATAAAATTGACCCCAATATTCACCTGGATTTAGAAAGTCAATATATACTTTTTTTGCATCTTTGAATAGTTTCATTTTTATTTCCCCCTTGTTTGATATTTTTAAGGCTTTTTTCTTTAAGACAATTATATAATAAAACACTTTTTATCTAATGTCAAGCGTTTTATTAGATATTTATCTACTTTTTTAGATATTTATCTAATTTTATAGCGTTAATTAAGATAAAGGTCTAAATTTAGCGCTCAAATTTTTCAATATTTTTTAAAAATTATTCAATATTAATATAAAATCAATCTTTTCATAAAAAAAATACTAACTTTTTCGTTAGTATTTCTTAGATTTTATAAATTGTTAATTTCTATTACTTTCTTATAACTTGACAAGTCTTGATAGATTTCATTCGTTATAGGGTTTTTCTTCTTTTTGCTAATTGTATAAAGTTCAAAACCTAATACAGCCAAGTTAATAAGTAATGCGCTGATTGAAAGAATATATTTAGCTACCGGACTATTTGTTGAAACAATATTGAAGGCCGCTAAACTGTCGTAGGCAGGGAAAGTTAATGTGAACATTGCCCAAAGCGCTAAAGTTTGTGCGCGATGTTGCAGCCATGCGCCTTTTGTACTGAAGAATGATAATAATGTTGATGAAAAGATCAAGGCAATTCCTGCATAAAATGCTCTTTCAGGAATACAGTTATATACATATGATAAATTCCATACACCATATGCAATAACCCAGAACCATAGTTGATCAGCCCAAATCATATCTTTAGATTTTGTTTTAGCCACTCTAATACCAAACCATCCAGTTATGGTAACAATGCTAAGTATACCAGCAATACCATTAATAATATTCCATGGCCCTCCAATTAATGTAAGTCCATTTTCTACTACATTAGCTTTTGAAAAAACTTCAAAATCTCTAAAAACAGCTTCTAGAATATTTATACTTAGAATTAACCCTGGGAATAGTAGGACCCATTTGTTTTTTTGCAATTTTTCAAAGTATCTAATTACCATAAAGCCAACCACACCAGCAAGAGCACTATAAGTTTTAACCCAAGCAAACCAATTTCCAGAGGTATTTTCGCTGTCGGTTTTACCCCAAATAAATATAGTAAATACTAATGGAATCAAGATAAAAGTAACTACCGATAGAATCTTACTTCTTCTAGTTAATTCGTTAATCAAGATTAATCCAACAAAAACTCCAATAAAAGCCAAAATGTTAATTAATGTATAATTTTGAAAGAATAACATAAATAAATCTCCTTTTTAAATAGTCTTCTTCCTAAAATTATAGCATATAGTTTTCTTTAAGAAATCAGTTAAAAAAACATTTAAATAGCATAAAAATCATATTTTCTCAATCAATAAAGATGCCTTTGTTATAGAAGCATCTTTAGAAAACAAATCTCAATAAAATGTGTTGAATGACCTATTTTGATACAATTACGCACCCCTACCAAAATTTACGCACCCCTAGTGATTTTTACGCACCCCTATTAAAATTTACGCACCCCTTCAATTTCTATGCATATGAAATGTAATGGTAACATAAAAGTAGACACCCCCAATATTGTAATTAGACATGAAAGATTTATAATATAGACAAGGAGGTTTCTATGAAATACACAAAAGCACAAAGATTAGACATTGGTAAAAAAATATATACACGAGAGATCACTGTCGCACAAGCTTCAGAGATTTATGAAGTCAATATTTATACAGCAAGAGATTATATGCGACTTTTTAGGGACATTAATGATTTACCACCACTAGATAGTGATAGTGAAATATCAAATAGTACATTAAAATCGAAGCATTCCACCCTGGATGAACTTGGACGTATGTCTAAACAATCATTAATCGCCGAAGTAATAAAAGCGAGAATCGAGGCTGAAAGAGCAAAAAAAGGCTACGAAGTGAAAGGGGGTGGGCCAACAAAGGAATTCATTACTTCAAACAAAAAGAATTCGAAGTGATTTATACGCTTTCTAATGAATTTCCAGTAAAAACATTGTGTAAACACATGGGTATTAATCGCAGCAGTTTCTATAAGTGGAGAAACAGGATTAAAGAACCATCCAACAAAATGATTACAAGAATATCTAATATCAATATATTTAAACATTACCACAAGAAATATCCAAATCATGGATATCGATGGTTGAACGCTAAAATACGCTTAGACACAGGATTAGTAGTATCAGATCAATACGCACACAGAGTATGTAAATATGCAGGAATACTCAGTATTTCTAAGCATTACAAGTACAAGAAACCAGGTGATGATTCAAAAATCTATCCAAACTTACTTACGTCTGATATGAACATCGATGGTCCATATCAATGCGTTGTATCTGATATGACAGCATTTTGGTGTCAGAAGACCTATTATGAACTAACTATTTATATGGATATTTGGAACAACGAAATCATCAGTTACGGACTATCTCAAAAACGTGGAGATAGAAACAGTTACTTTGAAGGTTTAAATCAACTATTGGAAATAAAAAAAGAGTACCAGGACCTTAAAATGATTCTTCACACGGATCAAGGCTCTGTATACTCTTCGAAGAGTTTCAACGAACTTCTTCCCTCATATTATATCATAAGATCGATGTCTCGTGCAGGTACTCCTACAGATAATGGAGCGATGGAATCGATAAATGGTTGGGTTAAGGAAGAAATATTCAATGATTTCAATATTAAGGATTCAGATGATCCAGTTCAAACTGTCAAAGAATATATTGAATTTTTCAATAACGAAAGACCAGCTTATGCATTAAATTATCTAACACCAAAACAATACAAAGATATGTTTTTTGATGAGCAAAAATATTATACAAATTAAATTAAGTGTCTACTTTATGTTGACTAGTGCAAAATCATTGACCACTGTTCAAAAAAACATACGAATACAAAACTATTCTCAGTTGTTAGAAGACAAGTTTATAAATACGAAAAGATGGAACATAAAAATTCCATCTTATTCGTGTTGATATTAATTTTAACACTTAATGCAAGTTAAAACCTAACTATTTCAATTTAAGGAGTTTTGCATTTATCGAAACGACAATCGCACTTAACGACATCAATACTGCTCCAACGGCAGGCGATAAGATTATTCCAATGCCTGATAAAACGCCTGCTGCTAATGGTAGAGCAATCAAGTTGTAACCAGTACCTAAAAATAGATTTTGTACCATCTTTTTATGTGTTGCTTTTGAGAGTTTCACAATTGATACAACATCAAGTGGATTACTTCTTACTAAAATGACATCGGCGGTTTCTATAGCCACATCTGTTCCTGCACCAATGGCAACACCTAAATCAGCAATTGCAAGTGCTGGTGCATCATTGACTCCGTCACCCGTCATGACAACTTTTTTATTTTGGCTTATTAATTCCTGAATCTTATTTTGCTTCTCATGCGGTAACACTTCGGCAATAACTTGATCAATTCCAACTGCATCTCCAACCATTTTTGCAACGATTTTATTATCACCTGTTAGCATAATTGAAGTTATATTCATTTCTCTAAGAGCAATAATAGCTTCTTTGGCTGTTGTCTTAATAATATCTGATAAGGCAATGAATCCTAAATACACATTATCTCTTAATACGAATACAATCGTTCTTCCTTGATTAGCTAACTTTTGATATTCTGATTTATCATAGTCTATTTGATGTAAATCCATATATCCTGGGCTAACTACCATGACCACACGTTTTTCAATAGTTCCCTGTAATCCTTGTCCTGGTATATTTTGATAATCTTCAACTGTCAATAATGAAAGATTTTGTTTCTTGCCTTCCTCAACGATTCCAAGTGCAATTGGATGTTCGGAATTAGCTTCTAGTGAAAGCGCAAGTTGTAATAACTCTTTATTTTCAATTGAATTAGCCATTATATTTGTAACTCCAAATTTTCCCTCTGTCAGCGTTCCTGTTTTATCAAAGACGACAGTGTCAATTTTTCTTGCTTCTTCAAAAGCTGTTCTATTACGAATTAGAAGTCCCTTTTGAGCAGCAATGCTCGTTGATACGCTTGTTACTAGAGGTACAGCAAGCCCTAATGCATGAGGACACGCAATAATAATAACTGTTACTGCTCTTTCCATTGCAAATGCAAGTCCATAGCCAGCTAACATCCAATATGTGAATGTTAATGTACCTGCGATGATAGCTATGTAAAATAACCATTTTGCTGCCTTATCTGCTAATCTCTGTGTCTTTGATTTAGAATTTTGAGCTTCTTGAACAAGTTTAATTACTTGTGAAAGAAAAGTATCTTCTCCAACTTTGTTAACTTTGACTGTTAATACACCATCACCATTAATAGACCCACCAATCACATCCATTTTTACAGATTTATTAGACGGGATTGATTCTCCTGTTACCATTGATTCATTTACAGATGATACCCCTTTGATAACAATACCATCCACTGGAATTTTTTCTCCTGGTTTAACTAAAACAACATCTCCAACTTTAAGATCTTTAACTAAAACATCTTTTGTATTAATGTCGTCAATCAGAAGATGTGCTTCTGCTGGCATTAGGTTAATCAGTGCTTCAAGCGCTTTTGATGCTCCCATAGCAGACTTCATTTCAAGCCAATGACCTAGCAACATAATAACTATGAGGGTAGAAAGCTCCCAAAAGAAATCACTGCCAGCTAATCCAAATACTGTGAATGTGCTGTAAATATACGCTACAGAAATAGCTAAAGCAACCAGCATCATCATTGCTGGAGATTTCTGTTTAATTTCAGATACGGCTCCTACGAAAAATGGTTTACCACCATATATAAATAAGAAAGTTGCTAAAAACAACAATATATATGAATCTCCCGGGAAACGCAAATCGACATTTAGAAACGTTTGGATCATTGGCGATAAAGCAAGAATAGGAACCATAATAATTAGAGAAATAAAAAATCTCTTTTTAAAATCCTTAACCATATGTGCATGATGATTATGATGTGAATGTTCTTCCTTATTGTGATTCATATGTTCATGATCCATTTGGTTATGATCCATATGTTCGTGGTTATCTTTACTATGATTCATGTGTTCGTGATTATCTTTATTATGATTCATGTGTTCGTGATCCATTTGTTTATGATCTATAGAAACATGTGTCTTCATTTTATAATTCTCATTTGTTTTACTATTTTTTGTTTTTTCTTTTTCTTCTTTTTTCATTTCATTTCCTTTCAAAACATTATTATTAGAAACTGATTGATATTTTTGTTCCTATTCCAATCTCACTTTCAATTGCAATACTTGCATTCATTCTTTTTATAATCTCAAATACAATTTGAAGACCAATGCCATTTCCTTTTTTATTGTATTTAGCAGATGACTCGCTTCTGTGTGGTCCATTATATATTTCGTTAATTGTTTTTTGAGTCATGCCTATTCCAGTATCAGCTACTGTTAACATATGACTTGAAGCATCCAATGTTACTTGTACTGAGCTTTTAGCATTACTATAATAGAATGCGTTGAATACGAGATGTTCAATAATTCTTGTAATATCATATTCGGATACTTTCATTTCAAAATTGTCTAAACTATAATTCAAAGTAATATTTTTTGTCATAAAAACTTCTTGTAATTTTTTAAGTTGGTTTTCAATTATTGGTGCAATATTCTGCGTTTTTTCAATCTGTATTATATCCATAGCAATAATTTGGGGAACTAATTTTTCTATTGAATCTATCTCTGAAAGCAAGTCCTCATTAATTTTTTCATCAAACTTAAGCCTTCCTAATTTAACTCCTTCAAGATATGCTTTCATAACGGTTAAAGGAGTCTTCACATCATGAGCTAGTAATTGTACATAGTGCTTCTGCATTTCTATCAAATCTTTTTCAATTTTCAAGGCTTTTACATATCGTTCGTTTATATTTGATATGTCTTTAAATGTAAATACTTCTTGTTCCTTCCCAATGTTGTTCATGTCCTTTTGTAAAATCGCATTTTGCTTGTTCAGATACTTAAAAAGGATGATAAGTATGCTTGAAAATAGCATTAACGAAAATACATTATAAACAATCAACCCAACTGTCACTTCAGCACTAATAAATGACGGTTGATAATCTAAAGTAACTTCACCTATTTTTTCATTTGCGTCATTGTAAAGATTGATTTGTTTTCCATTATTGGGTAGTACATCGCTTTGATAAAGGATATTATTGTTTTCATCTTTATAAATAAGATTTATGCGATGTGCATGTGTATAATGCTCTGCATAGACTATTGATGTGTCCACGCTCTCATAAATTATTAGGTGTTCTAACAATGTAGCAAAAGCTGCATCTTGACGTTCGATCTGTCTTGTTGATTGAACATTTGCAATCAGGTAGACTGAAAGATTGGAAAGTAATAATAAACTTGCAAACATTACGATTAGAAATCTCGCCATTCTTTGTTTGAAAAATATTTTAAAACTAATCATCTAACTCACCTACAAACTCATATCCAATACCATAGTGAGTCTTGATGTATTTTGGGTTATTGGCATCGTCTTGAAGTTTCCTACGTATATTTTTAATATATGCATCAATTACTCTATCAAAAGCTTCACTATCAGAAAAGCAAATTTCGATGAGTTGATCTCGATTGAAAATTCGATTTCTATTGGTTGCTAAATACCATAGAAGATCATATTCATATTTAGTAAGATTTACTATCTTACTCTGAACGTATACTTCTCTATTCAATGGCATTATTTTTAATAAACCCTTCTCATATGAATGTATAAGTGGTAATGTCGCTAGTAATCTTTTATCAACATTCTTAAGTTTGAGCATAACTTCTTCAACTGAAAATGGTTTTGTTATATAATCATCTGCACCTAATGAAAGTAGATCTAATTTTTCATTAATCTCAATCTTAGCAGTAATTACAATAATATAAATATCACTAATACTTCTAATCTTTTTAACAAACTCTTCACCTTGCATCTTTGGCAGCATCAAATCAGTTAGTATGACATCATATGATTTTAATGAAAGAACATTTAAGGCTTCTTCTGCCGAAAAGGTTTGAGTTACATTATGACTGTCTTGTCTTGAAAACACTGCTAAAAGATCATTGATTTTTCGATTGTCTTCTACAATCAATAAGTTCATGAAATCACCACCTAACGTATACATTATACTCGATAACTTTCTATTCCACAATTAGACAAACTTATAGTCAAGAAGAAACGAGTAATTTCAATCTTCTTCTTGAACCGATAATATATGTACTTGATATCCAGCATTTTCAATTGCATTTGAAAAATCGGAAACATGCTCTAAATTACCTTCATAAGCAATGGTTCCTGTCATGGTTGCAAAATCAAAATCAAACCGATCCCCTCCCTGAATTGTAATAATCTGATTAATCCGATTTAGACACCCTCCGCAGTGGATCCCTTTTATGCTAATTTTAATTGATTTCATTTGTTAACTCCAATGTAGTAAGACATGTATTATCGCCTGAAAAAGACGAGATTAAAGTTGTTGCGATTAATCCTTGATACGTGATGGATATAGTTCCGTTCATATTAGAAGGTATCCACACACCTAAAAAGCCATTGGCGAAAGACTCCATATATTCATCGATGATGATATTTCCTAAATCATCTGAGATTAAGACATGAAATTCTTCTTGTTTTAATTCCCCACGACAAGAGATCAAATTATGAATGCCACAAGGATGTGTTGTATTGATATATGGAGCGAATGACAAATAAAACATGTCAGATGGCAGGTCAACCTTCACTGATTGACCATTTGCGGTGATATTCAGTCCAGAACTATCAATATTTGCTTTCAAGGTTTTAGGCTCGTCTGTTCTGTTCTCAAGTTGTGCCACAAGCTCCGTCACCGACAATTGATCCATTCCATATGCGACCAATGGATCTATTGAACTTGGTGATTTAAATAATAAGAATGCCCCTACGACCAGGAGTATTAACGTAACTCCTGAAATGATGTATTTCATGGTCTAAAAGGGGTAAGTGTAAAGCCACTATCTTCAATAAAGGTAACGAGGGCAACTTTGATATCATCGATTGCAGTTTGTTGCTCATCAAGCGTCATTTTGGAAAAGTCAACCGCTGAAACCAAATCTATGTATTTAGCGTCAACCAAGGCTTGATCTTCTACATTAAGATGTGCATACAACCATTCATAAGATGGTGTATTGTCATCAATATTGAAGCAGAAGTCATCCTCATCATAATATCCACCCATCATTCCATAACCATATCCACCCATCATTCCATACCCATATCCACCCATCATTCCATACCCATAATTGTTTTCATCGTTACTTGTAGGTAATCCACTATTAAATGAAGCTTGTACAAAATTCGATTTTGCTGCAAAAAATATAGCTACTAGCAGTACTCCTATTACAATTAGTGTTCTTGTTTTCATCTACTTATTCTCCTTTATTTTTTTTAGAATTTCTTCATATTCTTGAATCGTGATTTCTCCTCTGGATAATCTTTCTTTTAAATGTGTTTCTGCATTTTCGCTGTTATTGATAGATGTTCCAGTCCATCTAAACAATACATATGCAATGAAAATCCAAAACGCAACCATACCAATCATGCCTAATGGCATCATCCAACCTGAAAAAAAGTACCCTTGATTCCACATATGATTCGATCCATAATAATTAGAACCAAAAAAAGTTAACCCTACTACAAATAAGAAAACCACTATTCCTAATATCAATAATACTATATTCGTCTTTTTCATTTCTTTCACCTCACTCGTAGTATACAAAAACAATGTGAATACAAGATGAATGACTAGATAATTATGAAGATTTTGAAATAAATTTCCATTTTTTCTATTAATTTTGTAATATGTTTGTTAAAAAATGGAATCAACCATATTTTGTATGATTAATTCCATATTGTATTCTTGATTATATTTGTCTTTTCATCATTAATGATTACGTTTGATTCTCAATAAAAAGTGCTATTCACGATAAATTTTTATATGATATTTCCAAAAACAGTAAAAGTTTCATCAAAAATAGAAAATAAATTGGTTATTCTAATACACATCTGTTTGTGTCCGGTTTTTTTATGTTGATAAGTAATCCTTACATCCAAAACAAGTAATTTCTAAGACCACTTAGTTTGATGTGTGTGTTAAATGACCTATTTTGCTTCAATTACGCACCATTATTAAAAATCTGTGCACCTCTTCTCTCGCTAAACATATGAAATAATGACTATTGTTCAAAAATTATAATATTTCAAAAAATATGCGAATCAATTTGTTGAGTTATTTTGATGAGAATTGTTTTCTTTGATTGCCAAGTATGTTCCGAAAATCATTAATATAAACGCTATCCCAAAAACTATAGACAACGAATCTTTTAGCACAATAAAAGAGAAAATGGATCCAACAAAAGGTGCAATAGCATAGAATGCACTGGTTCTAGCTGCCCCAAGTTGTCTTTGTGCACTAATATAAAAGTATAAACTCATTCCGTAAGAAACGAATCCAAGTAATAACGCCAGTATAACAAAATACCATACTACAGATGCTTGATTCACTACTAATGCGATAATCAACGACCCCAAACCTGAGCCTAGACCTTTAATAACAACAACATGTAGAGGGTTACCTTTTGATAACATTCTAGTACAATTGTTTTCCAAACCCCAGCTTAAACTTGCTCCTAATACAAAAAGCGCTCCAATTGATATATGAAATCCGGTAAAATCTTCAAATGTAAGCAGAGCCCCCGCAAGTACGATAAGAGATATCGCAACCCACATTTTTCTCCCAACAATTTCTTTAAAAAAAATCATTGCTATGATACCTGTAAAGACAATCTCAAAATTATTTAGCAACGACGCTGTAGATGCGTTAGTTGTTGTTAACCCAATCATTAATAATATTGGGGCAATAATATCTAGGGCAATCATTAGTATGATGAATTTTAGGTCTCTTTTCTTAAATTCATTGACAAACCTTGATTTTCTTTGTGATTTGGTGAACAAGACTACAAATAGCATTCCTATACCCGCTCCAAAATACAATAAGGATGACAATAGATATGGTGAAATATGTAAGAGCAAAAGTTTTGAGAGTGGTGTTCCAAACCCATAAAATAATGCCGCCAATATGGCATATACAATAGCTATGTATCTTACACTTTTATTCCTAAGCATTTGGTCACCCACCTTATAATATTATCTTGTCATTAACGAATTCTTCATTTTTCCACTTAAAAAAATTGACATTGATCTCTTCATATAGATTTAGATTATTTACAATTAAAATTCTTGATATTTGATCAATCATAAGAAACATATAATAAGTGTAAAGGATTGAGGAATCAAGTCCCCTATATTTCATATTATTTCAAATAAAACTGAGTTTAATCTCTTAAAGTGATTTATCATACTTATAGTTTAACACTCTCATTGCATTTAAAACAGCTAATAACGAAACACCTACATCGGCGATTACGGCCTCCCACATAGTTGCTATGCCTAAAGCTCCTAAAGCCAAAAACATGAATTTGATTCCTAATGCAAAATAAATATTTTGCCAGACAATTTTACGGGTTCTCTTAGCCACAAATACGGCAGTCCCAATTTTCGATGGTTCATCATTCATGATTACAACATCAGCAACGTCTATTGCAGCATCAGCACCAAGTCCACCCATGGCAATACCAATATCAGATCTAGCTAAGACTGGCGTGTCATTAATTCCATCTCCAGCAAAAAATAGTTTACCTTTTTTTGATTTTTGTTTTAATAATTCTTCAACTATGATAAGTTTATCTTCTGGTAATAACTCACTATAAACTTCATCAATCATAAGTTCTTTACCTACAGAATCTGCCACTAATTTCTTATCACCTGTCAACATCACAATCTTTTTTATTCCAAAGGATTTAAGCATTTGAATAGCTGTTTTGGAATCCTTCTTGATTTGGTCAGATACTACGATATTTCCTGCATATTGCCCGTCAATTGCAATATAAAGAATTGATCCAAGTGATTTCGACTCTTGAAAATCAATGCCTTCTTTATCCATAAGTCTTGCATTCCCAATCAAAATTTCCGCACCTTGATACGTTGCTTTTACACCATGTCCTGAAATTTCTTCAACTTTTGATAGAAGATTTTGATTGATTTCTTTATTATATTTACTTACAACAGATACAGCTATAGGATGATTAGAATAACTTTCAACATAAGCAGCTTTTTCTAATAATTCCTCATTAGACAATCCATTCATCGTATTGATTTCAGTAACAGTAAACGTTCCTTCTGTTAATGTACCAGTTTTATCAAATACTGCAATCTCTATATCATTTAGTGCTTCTAAGAAATTCCCACCTTTTACTAAAATACCGTTTCTAGACGCAGCTCCTATACCACCGAAAAATCCTAGAGGAATAGAAACAACCAGCGCACATGGGCATGAGATAACCAAGAAAATAAGTGCTCTATAAATCCACTCATCAAATGTAGCTCCTTCAATTAGCAATGGTGGAATGAATGCTAGAAGGGCTGCAATTATAACTACAATTGGAGTATAGACTCTAGCAAATTTTGTGATGAATTTTTCAGTTGGCGCTTTTTTACTTGATGCGTTTTCAACAAGCTCAAGTACTTTCGAAACTGTGGATTCACTAGATAATTTAGTAACCATCACTGTTAGCACCCCATTAATATTAATACAACCTGAGAGTACTTGTTCACCCGGAAATACACTTGTTGGAACAGATTCACCAGTTAAGACCTTCGTATCTATTGTTGATTTGCCTGTTATAACTTCTCCATCAAGTGGAATTCTCTCACCAGGTCTAATAATCATGATCTCGCCGATTCCTACTTCTTCAATACGCATTTCCACTGAGTTCTTCCCATTTTGTATCATTGCTGTATCAGGTCTTATATCCAACAATTTCTTTATAGATCTTCTTGAACGGTTCACTGCAATATCTTGAAAGAACTCTCCAATTTGAAAGAAAATCATAACAGCCACAGCTTCAGGATGCTCTCCAATAATAAAAGCACCTACTGTAGCAATTGTCATCAGAAAATTTTCATCAAAAACTTTTCCTCTGAAAATATTTTTAAACGCCTTGAGTACAACTTCCCCACCTATAATAAAATAACTTAATATAAGAAGTACATAATGTGGCAGGGTGTCTTCTTTAACAAACAAAGCACTAATAAATAACAATATTCCTACACCAAAAATAATAAAATCTTTTTTTAATGTAGATTCATCAACTTCTTCAACATCACTATCGCCACCTTGATTTATCTCACTGATGGTAACCCCAGGTTCCAACTTACTAATTATTCTTTGAGTGATGTCTATAATTTTATTTTTCTCTGACACGTTAGATAACACTAATTTTAATTTTTTAGACATGAAGTCAACGCTGGCATCTATTATGCCATCTGTTTTAATTAATTTATCTTCGATTTTAGCAGCGCAATTTGCACAATCAAGACCTTCTATCGCAAATAATAGATTTGTGCTAATTTCACAAACTTCAGTGCTACTTTCTTCGTCTTTTACTATTTTCTTTATTTTGCTGAAAAGAGTTTCAGAATCATATGATTTTTTCGGTGTGATCGTGATTTCTTTTGTGACAAAGTTCACTGAAGCCACCTCAACATCATCTAGTTTATTCACTTTTCTTTCAATTCTATCTGCGCAACTTGCACAACTCAAATCGGATAAACTGTATTTAATATCTCTCATTTTTTTCTCCATTCTATTTATGAGTTATATGATTTAACCCTTGTTTTATCACTGTATGTACATGCTCATCATCTAATGAGTAATAAACAACATTTCCTTCTTTACGAAATTTAACTAGTCTTGCTTGTCTTAGGACCCTAAGCTGATGAGATACTGCAGAGCGAGAAATATTAATCACTGTCGATAAATCACAAACACAAAGTTCAGTCTCTTCCAAAGCAAGAATTATTTTCATTCGAGTAGAATCACTAAAAGATTTGAAAAAATCTGCTAGATCAAAGATAATCTGATCTTCAGGAAGTGTTTCAATTGCTTTGCTAACTTTTTCTGGATGAACAACATTACACGTGCAAACATCATTTACATTTGTTTTAGACATAAAACGCTCCAATCTATGTGAGAAGTTGCTCACATACGATACATATTATCAAATCTCATTCTTTTTGTCAATTTTTTTGATTATTATTGGTTTGAATATATAGCAGTCCATTAATATGTATAAAACTTATATATAATCTCAAAGTTAATCATTGCATTAATGTAATCGTGTAAATGGTTGAGTAATCGTGTAAATGGTTGGGTAATAGTGTAAATAGTTAGGTAATCGTTAAAAGGTTGAACGTAGAATACAAAAAAGACCTGAAAAAGTTCTATATTTAATCTTCTCAGGACATATGGAATTTGGAATATTGGGAGAAAACGCCCTTTCTGCACAAAAAAAAAGCCTGATACAATTGTATCAAACCAATGCTTTTTATATGGGTTGTGTGACCTATTTT
>DDWA01000027.1 GCA_002345425.1 Caryophanales bacterium UBA2298
AAAAACAGGAAGGTGTTGGATCTTTGCTGGACTAAATGTTTTAAGAGAAATTATCGCCAAAAGATATGGACTGAAAGAGTTTGAACTATCGCAGAATTATATAGCCTTTTATGATAAGTTGGAAAAAATCAATTACTTTTTGCAAAGCGTTGATGATTTTATCGATTCCGATAAAGATGATAGAACATTACAACATCTTGTGAGAATTGGAATTCAAGATGGAGGTCAGTGGGATATGTTTGTTTCCTTGATTGATAAGTACGGATTAGTACCGAAAGACGCTATGGAAGAAACAGCTAATAGCGCTTCAACAAAAATAATGAATCAATTTATCAATTTAAAACTAAGACAGTATGTTGCCTTATCTAGAAAAAACAAAAACCAAAAAGAAAATTTTAAGAAGGAAACATTAAAAGATTTATATGCTTTTTTAATCAGTAATTTTGGAAATCCGCCAAAAGTTTTTGACTTTGAGTATGTTGATAAAGAAGGTAAATATCACTTAGATGAAAATTTTACTCCTAAAATATTCTCTAATGAATACATTGGAGATATGCTAAATGAATATGTGAGCATTATCAATGCACCAACAGATGATAAACCATTTAATAAAACTTTTAGTGTCAAGTATCTCGGAAATGTAATTGAAGGTCGAAAAATTAAATATTTAAACTTGGAAATGAAAGACTTAAAAGCAAAAGTTATAAATCAACTCAATGATAATGAAGTTGTGTGGTTCGGCAGTGATGTTGGGCATTACGGTGATAGAGATTTAGGCGTTTGGGCAGATGATCGTTATGATTATGAAAATGTATTTCGATTAAATTTTAACTTGGATAAAGCATCAATGCTAGATTACGGCCATTCACAAATGAATCATGCTATGGTTATAACTGGTTATGCTATGAAACAAAATCAACCTTCTAAATATAAAATTGAGAATAGTTGGGGAGACAAATCAGGGAAAAAAGGTTATTTTGTTGCCTCTGATTCTTGGTTTGATAAATTTGTTTATCAAGCAGTTATTAATAAAAAATATTTGAGTGAATCAGAACTCAAAGCTTGGGAAGAAGAACCGATAATGCTATCGCCTTGGGATCCAATGGGTTCTTTAGCTGATTAAGATGGCTATTATTGTCAGTACATCTTTTGATCCATATTTTAATTTGGCTACTGAAGAATATTTTCTAAGGAATAATATTATTGATGAAGATTTAATTTTCATATGGCGGAGCAACAAAGCTTTTGTTTTGGGACGTAATCAGAATCCTTTTATCGAAATTAACCCTAATTATTTTAATAAAGATATCCCGATAATCAGAAGAATATCTGGTGGCGGCACAATTTATCAAGATATAAACACGCTAAATTTCACTTATATAACAAACTCTTATGCAAACAAAATTAATGACTATGAGTATTTCTTAAAACCGATAATAAATGCTTTGAAAAAAGTGGGTTTAACAGTTAAATTTAAACCTAAATCTCATCTGTTTATTCAGGATTTTAAAATTTCAGGAAACGCACAGGCTTTTATTAATAATAAGCTTTTACACCATGGGACATTATTGTTTAATACTGATTTAAATATTATTAATGACGCTTTAGTAAATTTTCAAGCACAAGCTGACGGAAGTCATATTGTTTCTAATAAACAATTAGTCGGGAATTTAATTGACTTTATACCGAATAAATATTCTATTGAAGAACTAAGTAATCTTATTTTAGATTCAATCTTAAATAAAAAAAAAATATTGGACACAAAATATTATCTTTCTGAAAATGATATAAGCAACATCTATGAATTGGTAATTAATAAATATAAAACATGGGAATGGAATTTTGGAAAGACCAAATTTTTTGAAATTACTATAATGATTAACAACAATTTAGAAAAAATCTCAGTTGATCATGGAATTATCACTGGAGTGGACAATTCAATTCACTCTGAATTGATAAACTGTAAGTATTTTAGTGAAGAATATTTCAATATCTTGAAATCATTCATAAATAATAAGTTAGAGTGCCGATAATCGGCACTCTTTTATATTGAAAGAAAAGATAATTCTCTAATAAGCATTAAATCGTGGTATAATTAGATGAGCAATATATCGGAGGATAAAATGAAATATAATCCATTTGGAAAATTAGATGCACAAGCTTCAAGAATTGCTTTTGGAGGTTGGCAATTAGGTAATACAGAATTTTGGGGAGATATGAGCTTTGAAGATGGAGTAAAACTCGTTAGAGAAGCATATGAAAGTGGTGTGAATCTTTTTGACACAGCCCCAGATTATGCCAACGGCATGAGTGAAAAAATTATTGGCGAAGCTTTGCATGATGTTAGGGATAAGGTAATTATCAACACTAAGCTAGGACATAAAGCTGATGGCACAACTGATTTTTCAGTTGATTCAATAGAATCGCAAATAAAAGAAAGTTTATCTAGATTGCAAACCGACTATCTTGATAGTGTTATTTTACATAACCCTGACTATGATATTCTTTCAGGAAAAACCGAGCATTTTAACGAATTAAAACGATTGAAGGAAACTGGCTTAATAAGATCTTATGGTGTCAGTATTGATACATATGATGAATTAAAAATAGTGATTGAGAAAACTAATGTTGAGGTTATAGAAATCTTATTTAATATTTTCTTTCAATCTCCAAGCGCTTTATTTACTTTTGTTAAACATAAGAAAATTGCTTTACTCACGAAAGTTCCTTTAGATTCTGGGTGGTTAACTGGAAAATATGATCAAAACGCAAAATTCGAAGGTATTAGAGCTCGTTGGGACAAGAATACAATTGAAAGAAGAGCCGATTTAATTAGAAAAATGAAAATTATGACTAATGATGAAAATTTGACTAAATACGCTATTGCATTTATATTAAGTCATCCTGGAGTTACTTCAGTTATTACGGGGGTAAAGAATTCAAAACAATTGCAAGAAAATATTAAAGCTGAGAGTTTTGAAATTCCTTATAAATTAAGACAACAATTTATCGATATATACAGTCAACAAATAAAAAATAATCCTTTACCTTGGTAAATAAAAAAACTGCACTTAAATCAGAAGAACTGATAAGGTGCAGTTTTATTTTTAAATATGAATTGGTTTATCAATAATTCCTAGAGCTGCTTCGTGATAAATCTCAGAAATAGTTGGATGCGGATGAACCGATTTAGCAATCTCATCGGCAGTCCCTTCTAATTTCATGGTAATTACAGCTTCTGATATTAAATCGCTGGCATTATCAGCTAAAATATGGACACCGATAATTTCATTATATTCTTTGGATGCTATTATTTTTATAAAACCATCTTTCTCGTTGGCTGATAATGCTTTACCATTAGCTTGTAATGGGAATTTAGATACTTTATAATCTATACCCTTTGCTTTAGCACTCTTTTCTGTTAAACCAACTTGGGCAATTTCGGGGAAAGAATAAATAGCTGAAGGAATCTGGTTATAATCCATTTTGTCGTTCTCGCCTACAATGTGATTTATTGCTATTATGCCTTGATGACTAGCAACATGTGCCAACATCATTTTGCCATTAACATCACCGATAGCATAAACATTTTCAATTGATGTTTGCATATTATCATTGATTTCTACAAAATTCTTTTCCGTTTTCAGGTTTAAGTCTTTAAAACTTTCAGAATTTGCTTTCATACCAACTGAGAGAAGAACTTTGTCAGCTTTTAAAGATTTTGTTTCACCATCACTAGATTTATAAACAACTTCCTTATCTGATATTTTTACAACAGTAGAATCAGTTATAACTTCTATTTTGGCCTTTTTTACAATTTTTAACATTGCTTCGCGAATATCATCATCAACATTCAACAAGATTTCGCTTTCTCGTTCGACAATTGTAACTTTTGTGTCAAAGGCATTGAATATTGTTGCAAACTCCAAACCAATAACACCCCCACCAATTATCACTAGTTCCTTGGGAATTGTGTCGATATCTAACAACTCTTTGCTTGTTAGTAAAAAACCATCTTTATATGTTTTATCAAGACCTTCGATTCGCGGCATGATTGGAGAAGCTCCGGTAGATAATATAATGTGATCTGTGGATAATACTTCATCATTAACTTCTATTTCATTTTTGTTAATAACTTTACCAATGCCAGTATATATATCAACTTTATGCTTTTCTAGTAGCATTTTCACTCCACCGGTTAGTCTTCTAACAATTCGATCTTTTCGTTTGATAATAGCGTTCCAATCGGGTTTTATTGACGCTTTATCTTCAACGATTATTCCATAATCTTTTGCATTCATAAATTCTGTGTAGACTTTAGCACTCTTTAACAATGCTTTTGTTGGAATACAGCCCCAGTTTAAACAAACACCACCAATAGCTTCTTTTTCGATGATTGCTACTTTTAAGTTCTTTTGACCAGCTCTAATAGCAGCGACATATCCACCTGGTCCTGAACCAAGTATAATTACATCATATTTTTTCATCTTAAACACCCACACTCATCAATAGCAGTAGAGGGTCTTTAAGATATTTTTTATAGGCAATCATAAATTTACCACCATCTGCACCATCGATTATTCTGTGATCAAAAGTTAGTGATAGTGGAGCAATATCCCTAATAACTATTTCATTATTAACAACAACTGGTTTTTTCATAATTTTACCAATACCGAGAATTGCTACTTCAGGATACTTGATTATTGGTGTTCCAGAAAGCGCATCAAAAGCACCGAAATTCGTTATTGTAATAGTTCCATTTTGCAATGCATTTAATTGAATCTTTCTCTCTTTTGCTAATTCAGCTAATCTTTCCACTTCATTAGCTATATCAAAGAGACTTAGTTGATCTACGTTTTTAATATTTGGAACAATAAGTCCATCTGGTGTATCAACCGCTATACCAATATTGATATTTTTTCGATAGATTATTTCTTCATTTTCTTGATCATAAGAACTATTGAAAACAGGATATTCTTTGATTGCCTTAACTAAAGCCTTAATTATAAAAGGCATAAAAGTAAGCTTCACATCTTGTGTTTTAGCCTTTTCTTTATAATCATTTCTAAAATTAACCAATTCTGTGACATCTAATTCATCAATTAAAGTTGTGTGTGGAATTATTTGTTTTGATATGGTCATAGCTTTAACGACACTTCTTCTTAAACTAGAAATTTTTTCTCTTCTATCTCCCTCTAAAACTTTTGTCTCGGGAATACTTATTCTAGAAATTTGTGATTTGCTTTCAGAATTAGGTTTTTTAAAGTTTTCTATGTCTGTTCTAAGCACCCTTCCATGTTCTCCTGTACCATTTACTTCATGTATGTTTACGCCTAAATCACTAGCCAATTTCCTAGCAACTGGTGTAGCAAGAACTCTTGACGAATTTACTTGTATGTCGTTATCTTGATTAGCTGAGGCAATAACATCTTTAGATACTTCAAGTTTTCCAACGACACCAGCTTCATCATCTTCATCTGGAATGGCTTCTTTAAGTTCTTCTTTATCATTTACTTTTGTTTCATTTTCATCGCCTTCATCAATCAACGCTAGTGTTTCCCCTACATGGACTATTTCTCCAACTTTAGGACCTAATTCAACGATTTTACCATCAACTGGAATGGGAATTTCAGCATTAACTTTATCAGTTTCAATAACGACAAGTGTTTCACCTTCTTTAATCATATCTCCAACTTTAAAATTATACTCTAATATTTTTCCTTCGTGAATTCCTTCACCAATATCAGCAAATTTAAAATTATACATCATATACCTCCTTATGCTTTAAAAGCCATTATGCT
The DNA here is from genome assembly GCA_002345425.1 of Caryophanales bacterium UBA2298. Taxonomy (GTDB): domain Bacteria; phylum Bacillota_I; class Bacilli_A; order Izemoplasmatales; family Hujiaoplasmataceae; genus UBA2289. The sequence goes on from DDWA01000027.1 coordinate 5,802, forward strand.
TTTGACTTCGTAGGCTATTTGTTCTGGATCGATAATAAAATAAGGTTCGCCTTTTGGCAACGGAACAGTAATATCAAAACCAGTCAATCTTCTAGGTGCTGCTTCCAAATAGACAAATGCTTTTTCATTAATTATAGAAATTATTTCAGCCGCTGG
>DDWA01000057.1 GCA_002345425.1 Caryophanales bacterium UBA2298
CCATGCCCGGCACACAATAAAAAATCATATCATTTCTGATATGACTTTAAGGTATTGTTTTTAATTAAATTCAATTAATCTTTTATTGTTACAAACATCTTTGAAGGCATAGAAGATTTCTTTTGTTACTAAAGCATCTTCCAAAGCATCGTGTTTTTGTTTGTCTAAATCTGTCTTTTCCGCATAAGCGCTATAGGCATTAAATAAACCTAAATCATTCTTTAAGCCATAATACATTTTATGAAGGCTTAACAAATCGATGAATTGCATGGTTTTGGTAAAATTATTAAGTCTGTGAATTCGATTTAGTTTATTAAGCTCCAATTGATCATTTTTACCCCAAACATAGACGATTGGATTATATTTGCTTTGTAATTCAACGATTTTTTTGTGTAAATCATCATAATTTTTACCACCATCAACATCACTTTGGACGATATGGAGAAATTTTTTAGTTCTTAATGAGATTTCAGGAATTAATTTCGGTTTGATATAAGAAGAAAACTCTTCTACAATCTTACCTGATTCATCAGTAAGAATATATCCAGCCTGGATTATCTCGGATACAAAACTTTGATAATTGTTATATGGTGGCATGCTCATTTCAAAATCAAGGAACAGTCGATATCGTTTTTGATTAATCAAATTTTTGATCCCAGATTTTATAATTGAAATATCATAATAAATGGTAGGGCGATTTTTATTAGGTGATAATAATTTATCGATTGATACGACATTTTGAACCACAAAACCTCGGTAATATCTAGTTTGAATCTTCACTGTCATAAAAATAAAAATACCTGGTTCAAAGTATTGCATAAACTGTTTAAACATACTTTTACTCATGTAGTAAAAGTTTATTTTTTTTCTTGATTTAATTGTGATTAATCTTTTGGATTCAATTACTCCATGTATCATTCCATATGTAAATTCTTCCAAGTTAACACCTCTGGTTTTCTTATTTTTCCTGTATTTGTTTTAATGATAAATAGATATTATCAATCGCTTCTTCGTTAATTTTCAAAGCTTTCAGTTCTTCTCGAGGAGCGTTTCTTATGTTCTCTAGAGTTTTATATTTCTTTAACAATTTGTTTTTGGTTGCTTGTCCTACTTTAGGAATGGTATCAAGAATAGAACCATAAATCGATTTACTAGCGACATTTCTTTGAAAACTGATTGCGAACCGGTGAACTTCTTCTTGCATCTTGTAAAGCAAAGAATATAAATTTCCGTGTTTATCTAGATCAATTTCTAACTCATTGGTATTGATAATTGCTTCTGTCTTATGACGTTCATTTTTCCTTAATCCAATTACTGGAATTTCAATTTTAAGTTCAGATAGAACTAGTTTAGCAGCTCTAAGTTGAATCAAACCACCATCAACAATAATCAAATCAGGTTTAGTCAAATCTTCCATCAACATTGAAAAATATCTTCGATAGATGACCTCTTTCATCATTTGATAATCATCGGCCGTGTTTGTTGTTTTAATCTTATATTTTCGGTATTCTTTTTTGTCAGGTAGTCCGTTATTAAAGACCACCATGGCTGAAACAAGATTTTGACCTGATGTATGAGAATTATCAAAGATATCAATTCTCTTAATTGAGTCAATATCTAAAATATTTTCCAGTTCAGTCAAAGCCCCGATTGTCTTCTTTTCTTTGTTTAAAAAGACATTCAAATTATTATTCATATGTGAAGAAGCGTTCTCTAGAGCGATTTCCAGTAATCTCACCTTTCTTCCTCTTTGTGGAGTAAAGATGATATTACCTAAGATTTCTGGAAACAATTCATAACTATATCCATATGGTAAAATCAGTTCTTTAGGTAATGGATTTTGTTCATAAAACTGAGCTAGATATGTCAATAAGACATCTTCAACAACACCATAATAAGAGAATATTTTTGATTTGGAAAACAACAATTTTCCGTTTCTCATAAATAAAATATTAATTGAAATATAGTTATCATAAGTTACAAAATTAACGATATCGCGATCCAGAAAATCATTGAACATGACTTGTTGCTGCTCAGTGGTTTTATTGATTGCGGTAATAATATCTTTATATTCTTTTGCCTTTTCAAATTCTAAACGATTAGAATGATAATTCATTTTGTTAGTATAATCATCAATAAAATCTTTGGTGTTGCCAGATAAGAAACTACGAACTTTTTTTATCAATTCTTTATAGGTGTCTTCAGTGACTTCAAATTCACAAGGTCCAAGACATTGTTTGATGTGATAATATAAACAAACCTTTTTGGGAAACTTCGAACATTTCCTAAACGGAAAGATTGTATCCAATAACTTGACTGTTTCCGAAGCATAAAATGCATTCGGGTATGGTCCGAAGATATTGCCTTTTTTTCCCTTCACATCTCTTGTGATTCTAATGATTGGATGTCTTTCGACAGTAACTTCAATATATGGGTAAGTACTGTCGCTCGTCAACTTAATATTGTATTTAGGCAAGTGCTTTTTAATCTGTGCTAATTCAAGTAAAAAAGCTTCTTTTTCAGTTTTAGTAATGATGAAGGTTAAGTCATCGATATCTTTTACCAACCTAGTAGTTTTATCATCATGAGCACCAACAAAATAAGAACTCACTCGCTTTTTTAAGTTCTTGGCTTTTCCTACATATATAATTTTACCCGACTTATCTAACATCTGATAAGTCCCTGGTTTATCAGGTAAAAATTTTAACTTTTCTCTTATTTTTTCATTCATACTATACAAATTATATCAAAAAGTTAATTCACTTGCAATTAAAAGAAAGACTGTAAGATTTATTTATCTCTTACAGTCTTAATGATTATTTAATATTCTTAATTAAATTATCAATTCTTCTGCCCTTATTGTAAGATTCATCATACTTAAAAATCAAAACCGGAACCTTACGCATTTGCACTCTTTGAGCGATTTGGTTTTTAATAAATCCATTGGCTCTTTCTAGAGTTTGAGCTGTTTTTTCTAATTCTTCTTCTTTACCGTAAACAGTGTAGTAGATGTACATGTAAGATAATTCATTAGTGATTTTAACACCAGTAATGGTGATGAACCCCAAATCATCTTTAACTTCATCTCTTAAGATCTCAGTTACTACTCTTTGAACATTAGTTTCTAAATGACTAATATTTGCCACTTATTCCACCTCTTTCATCATATAGATTTCGATTATATCTCCAATTTTAAGATCGTTATAATTTTCTAAAGTTAACCCGCAGTCATATCCTTGTTTAACTTCTTTAACATCGTCTTTAAAGCGTTTTAAAGAACCTAGTTTGCCTTCAAAAACAATTTTTCCATCTCTAACAAGTTTTACGATTGAATTCTTGCGGATTACACCGTTGGTAACCATACAACCAGCAATCGTGCCGATTCTTGAGACGTTATATGTTTCTCTGACTTGAGCTTCGCCAATAACACTTTGTTCGAAGACTGGATCAAGTAACCCCTTCATCGCCGCTTCAATATCGTCAAGCGCTTCATAGATAACTCGGTAAGTTCTAATTTCCACTGATTTTTCTTGAGCAAGATCGCGAACTGTGCTTGGTGTACCAACACCAAAACCGATGATAATCGCTTCTGAAGCTTCAGCTAGCAAAACATCAGTATCAGTAATTGCACCAACACCGGTTCTAACGATATCGATTGAAGTTCCTTCAACACTTATTTTATTGATAGAACCTTTAAAAGCTTCAATTGAACCTTGAACATCAGCTTTAATAATTAGTTTTAATTCTTTAAGTTTGTTTTCTGCACGTTTGAAGAAATCTTCTAAAGAAATTACTTCTTTATTAGAATGTTGTTTATCAAACTGTCTAATTGCTCTTTCATTAGCGATATCTCTAACGGTCTTTTCATCAGCGAACACCATAAATGGATCCCCAGCACTTGGGACATCGGCTAACCCGATGATTTCAACCGCTTGACCTGGTGAAGCTTTTGAAATTTGTTTACCTAAGTCATCCGTCATCGCTCTAACTTTACCGTAAGTTGAACCAACCACGAAATTATCAGAAACTTTTAGAGTTCCATTATCAACTAGAATTGTCGCTACAGGGCCTTTACCTTTATCAAGTTTAGCTTCTATAACCGTTCCGTTAGCGTTTCTTTTTGGATTAGCTTTGAGTTCTAACATTTCCGCTACTAATTGAATTGTATCCAATAAATTATCAACACCGGTACCTTTTAATGCTGAGATTAAACAATATGGTGTTTCACCGCCCCAATCATCCGGTAAAAGTCCCAGATCAGCTAATTCTTGTTTTACTCGATCAGGATTAGCTCCAACTTTATCCATTTTATTGACAGCGACGATAATCGCACACTTTGATGCCTTAGCATGGTCGATAGCTTCTCTTGTTTGTGGCATAACTCCATCATCAGCCGCAACTACTAAAACAACGATATCGGTAATTCTAGCACCTCTAGCACGCATTTCTGTAAAAGCCGCATGTCCAGGGGTATCGATGAAAGTAATTTTTTGTCCATTCTTTTCTACTTGGTAAGCACCAATATGTTGAGTGATACCACCAGCTTCCGAATCAACTACACGAGCATTTCTAATATTATCCAAAAGTGTTGTTTTACCGTGGTCAACGTGACCCATAATTGTTACTACAGGTGGACGACTAACTAAATCTTTTGGATCGTCAATATCTTCCATCTCATCAAATCTTGTAACGTCGGTAATGACTTCATCTTTAAACTCTAAATTATACTCCATCGCTAGTAATTCAGCGTTTTCGCGATTAATTTCTTGGTTTTGAGTTGCCATAACACGTAAAAACATTAATTTCTTAATGATTTCTGTAACCGGCTTATTCATTTCCTCAGCTAACTGTAAAACAGTCATTCCTGGTTTATAAATAACCTCGGTTTTATCTGGTTGTGAATTCTTTTTCTTTTTGTGGATTAGATTATTCTCTTTTTCAACATAATCTTCTCGGTTTTTATTAAATTTTTTCTTGGCAATATATTTTGACATATGACCACCTCTTCTTTTTGAATATTATAACGTCTTCATTTTTTCTGCAAAACCTTTGTCAATTATCGCGATAACCTTGCGGTTATTTTTGCCAATCGCCATACTCAATTCGTCAGTATCTAAACTATCGATTATCTCAACAGCATAAAAAGCTGATTTGTCTCTAACTCTTTTACTTGTATTTGGGCCTGCATCACTAGCTAGAAATACTAGTTTAGCTTCTTTGTTTTTAATCTTTTCCAGAGAAAACATTTCTCCTGAAACTAACTTTTTTGCCTTTTGGCATATACCTAAAAGGTTTACCATCTGTTCTTTATTCATCATTCAATCCCTTTAATAAATCGTCATAAAGACTCTCAGGAATTTCTACTTCCAAATGTTTTTTTAGAACGTTAGTTTTTTTAGCTTTTGCGATAACATCTTTACTTTTAGATAAATACACGCCCCTGCCATTAGCTTTTCCGGTTAAGTCAAAGATAACTTCACCTTCTGGCGTCCTAACGATTCTCATTAAATTTTTCTTTTCAAAACGCTCTTGAGTCACAACACATTTACGTAAAGGAACCTTCTTGATTTTCATATGCCTCTCCTATTAAAACTTAATACCTTGTTCTAAAGCATCAGTTTCTGATTTAATATCGATTTTCCAACCGCATGATTGAACCGCTAATCTTGCATTTTGTCCCTTTTTACCAATTGCCAATGACAATTGATCATCTGGAACAATTGCTAGAGCTGATTTATCTTTAACGTCGATGATAACAGCTAAAGTTCTCGCCGGTTGAATTGAATTAGAAATTAATTCTTTTGGATCATCACTGTATTTATAAATATCAATCTTTTCACCATTTAAACTATCGATAACGCTTTTAATTCTAACGCCATTACGACCTAAACAAGCACCGACAGGATCAACGTCAGGATTATTAGAAGCAACGCAAACTTTACATCTATCTCCTGGGTCACGAGCTAGACCAATGATCTCAATAACGCCATCTCTTAATTCAGGAATAGCATTTTCCATCAAACGTTTAACTAAATTACGGTCAGTTCTGGAAACGTAAACTTTAGGCCCTTTTGTCGTTTCTTCAACTTTAGTGATATAAACACTGATTCGATTGCCAACAAATAAATCACTAGGTAATAAATCTCTTGCTGGAATTGATGTTTCTGTATCTTTACCAAGATAAAGAGTAACAAACTCATCATTGATTTGTACGATTTCAGCACTAATCATTTCTCCGACTTTATCTGTGAAATACTCAAGGTTTCTTTCTCTTTCCAATTGCTTCAAGCCTTGCGTTAACATTTGTTTTGCAGTTGAAGCAGCTAATCTGCCGAAGTTTTTCGGTGTGATTTTTTCTTCAATTATATCGCCTATCTTAGCGGTTTTCTTTAATTCTCTCGCTTCAGCTAAAGTCATCTGTGTTCCTGGCTCTGCTTCAGGATCAATTTCTGATACTACCAAAGATTTAGCAACTAAAGTAATCTCAGCTTTTTCTTCATTGAAAACTACTTCAGCATTCTGTTTTCCGTTATAAGCTTTCTTATAAGCATTGATTAAACCTCTACCAAAAACTTCCAATATTTTCTCTTTAGGAATATCTCTTTCTTCAGATAGCACTTCTAAGGCTTTAAAAAATTCTTTACTTGTCATCTTTCTCTCCTAAAACTTGATAGCTAATCTTATTAGATTAACATCAATATAATTTACTTTTATTTTCTTATTTTTAATTAATAAAGTTAAATATTCTTCATCAAAAGCAATAAGTTTACCTTCTAACTTTTGTTCATAAGTTTCAAGATAAATATATCTGTCCACCGCTTTTTCAATCGCTTCTTTTGTTCTAAGCTCTTTTTCAGCACCTGGCGAACTAACTTCGAAGATATATTCACCTTCAACCGGATCCAGTTTATCAATCAAAGGATTCAATAAATTAGTAGCGTCAACAACATCTTCCATCGTTACACCATCAAGCTTATCGATATAAATTCTTAAGACCGGATCTTTCTTGTTTTTAATATATTCTAAGTCATATAACTCATAAGGAGTTGATTCTAAGAAGTCTTGGATGTCTTTTTTAAGTTTATCTAAATTCATCATCTTTTCTACCTTTCATTAAAAAGAGAGGGGACGACCCTCTCACCTAACTCTTATGCAAAAACATTATAACATAATGCCAGGGTCATTTCAAGAAAAATATCTATTTAGTCACTATTTATCGCATTGATAAGTCTTATGATTCTTTCTTTGTCTTAACGTTGATTACGATATCTTGATATTCTTGATGCTTTTTAAACCAACTGATTGCATAAGGACATTTAGCTACAATTAACAAGCCTTTTTTCTTAATAAATTTATAAGCTTCAAGCTTCATATCTGATGCGAGACCTTGTCCTCTTAAACTTTCATCGACATAGACATGATTGATATCAACACGAGCTTCATCTCTCTTTGGAAAAGTCACTTCTGCTAATAATAATTCATCTTCATTCTTTGCGTAAATTCTGTTATCTTCATAAATTAAATTCACAGCAATTCGCTCCTTTTAGCTAACTCATACAAAATAATACTTCCGGCTACTCCCACATTTAAACTTTCCATATTGCTCATTCTTAATTTAAAACTATTATTTACCAGACTGATTATTTCTTCTCTGACGCCTTGCCCTTCATTTCCTAAAACTATTCCAATCAACTTAGATTTAATCTTCAAATCTTCTAAATAGCAATCGCTTTTTAAATCTGTTACATAAAATTCAATATCATTATTCTTCTTAATGAACTGAACTAAATTTCCCGTTAATAAATTAATTTTAAACAAAGCTCCTTGTGTACTTCTTATCACTTTGTCATTATAAAAATCAACGGAATTTTCTGCAACCAAAGTATCAAACCCAAAGGATACAGCTGATCTAATCAACGTCCCGATATTTCCCGGATCTTGGACATTATCCAATAACAATACTTTTTTAAAATCATTAAAAATGATAGGTTTCCTACACACTGCAGCAATCCCTTGGTTAGCCACAACCTCCGTCAAAGAATCCAAGACAACTTGGCTCACTTGATAAGCTTCAACGTTTTTAAAATCGCAAGTTTCAACATAAAATATTATTTCAATTAAACCAGCTTGATAGGCTTCGTTTACCAAATGATTTCCTTCTACTAAAAACGTGTTTGAAATATTCCGATATTTCTTTTGTTTTAACTTAGAAGCTTCTTTTATTAAATTATTTTGTTTTGATGTAATGATGGTTTCGTTCAAAGTATTTCACCTCTAAATTCTATCTAAATCTATTTTACAATAAATATGGATTTAATTCATTAATTAAGCAAAAAAAAGTGAGCAAATTCGCTCACTTAATTTTAAATTAAAGAAAAATCAATCTCTTGTCTCTACAGTCACTGGTTCTTCATTGTATTCATACATATGATAATACCTCTCATTAAAAATTATTGAATCAACAAAACTGAAATCATTATCCATATTGAACACTTGAATTTGTGAATATGATAAAGTATAAATATAGTTTTCTATCATTACCGCTTTTTCAATAGTGTCAAAATATTCATAAGCTTCACTGTAATGTGATAACTCCGCAACTAATTCTAAGTCACCGCTATGATATACTTTAAAAACAAACATTTTATCTGAGTAACGGTAATAATCATCGTAGTAGATTGAAACAGGAACAGCGATGTAAGTAAAGTCTTGATCTTGAGGCGCGAAGTAAATAAATGCCTTATGATTATAAACAACACTTGAATAAGAATATTCACCTTCAACAAAATAAGTTTCTAGATTAACAGGGTCATTACCACTTGTATCATATAAAGCGATTTTTACGCCAGTAAAGACTGTCCAACCATATTCATTAAGTTCTGCTTGTCTACCAACGCCAATCATTAAATTATCAGTTATTTCATGGAGATAATCACTAACGCCTTCTTCATAAAGTTCACCGACAATTTCTGGATTTATCGGATCAGATAAATCTAACTTATATAAAGGATCAGTATTTACGAATGTAACGACAAAAGCTTCATCTCCTGAGTATCTTACAGCGTAAATTCTTTCATTAGGTTTTCCTAATCCAGATAATTTTGAAATTTGAGTCATAGTATCGTCGCTTGTAGCGTCCAATAAATACATGCTATTAGTAATAATTGATTCATTATCAATATATTCGTAATTGGTAACAGCGATTCTAAAGACGCCATCAGTTTCATCCATTGAGAATTGGTTTAAAGGCATGCCGCTAATTTCACCAACTGCTTTGAAGTAAAGTTCATTGTTTTCAATCGCAAATCTTAGAATAAATGTTTTATTACCATAAATATTTGCTTCTTCATCATAGAAATACTTGTATACTGTAGCGTATAGATTATTAGCACTCATATATATTTGGTAAGTGCTGCCTAGATATGCTTTTACTTCAGCGTCATCGTTGTCATCAACTTTAAAAGATGCTAGGATCAAATAACTGAAATTTTCACTGTCATTCGGCATAAAGAAAATTCTGTTAGCTGGTAAATCAAGCAGTTCGTCACTGACAACAGAGTCTTTATATTGTGGTATGAAATCTTCTTCTTGATAATAATAACTGATTGAGTAATTATTCATAATCAAATATAAATAACCGTCAATCATTCTTGTACTAGCAACATAACTAGAATCAAACTCTAATTCTCTGAAAACTTCAATGTTTTCTACATTGCTCTTGTCTAGGACAATGATTTTAGTTCCATAAAAGTAATTGTAATATGGCCAATAATACTCATAGTCATCTCCGGTAACTTTACTATTGTCTGGTTCAGTAAGTGGATTTTCCAAATAGTAATAATAACTGCCTAATAAAACAATCTTGTCTTCATAAAGATATAAACCGTCAAAATACATATCGGTTCCTTCATAAGTATAGACAATATCTAATGTTTCAGCATCAATCATAAAGAATTTATTACCAGAAGTAATGTAGATATAATAGCCGTCTGTTAGAATCGTATCCGATTCTTCTACTCCAGCAACTTGATTATTGGTTTTTGAAAAATCTCTTTCGCCATCATCCAAATCCACACCTGCTTGTGGAGTTTCTATTGCGGCAGATTCTTCAAGCATATAATTAATGGAATAATAACGATTATCATTTTCATCGTAAAATTGTTTTAAATACTCTCCAAGTTGCTCATATGAACTAAAAGAACCAACATTATCTCCTGTTGGTATTTCTACCGTTTTAGTGTTACAAGAAATAAAAACTAAAGCAGAAAATATCATAAAAAATAGCATTACAAATCTTTTCATAAAAAACCTCCTTATAAGCTTTCACTTATATAAACAAACGAAGAGTTAATTTAAATGGAGTTATTTTGTTAAATCTAAAAATAATTCAATATCTTCTTTTAGAAGTTCTAAAGAGCTAACCCAAAAATCTTTCTTGGTAACGTCAATATTCATCAACTTAGCAACGTCTTCAACCTTGTTTTTACCAGTAGCTGCTAATAATTGATCATAATTAGCTTTGAAAGTTTCTTTATCGTCTAAATATTTAGAATATAATCCCTTAGCGAACAATAAACCAAAAGTATAAGGGAAGTTATAATAACTTAAACCGCCAGAGTAATAATGTGGTTTGCATATCCACATATATGGATGTAAATATGATGAATCTAAACCGTCTCCGTAAGTTTCTAGTTGCGCTTTTAACATTAAATCATTTAATTCTTCTACATCAAATACCGTTTTTTCTCTTCCTTCAAAAACACTTTTTTCAAAGATAAATCTTGACATAATATCAATGATAACTGCTGTATAACTTTGAATTGAAGATTCTAACAAAAAGATTTTTTCTTGTTTTGAACCCGCATCTTTAAGCGCTGCTTTATTAACAATTGTTTCACAAAAAGTTGACGCGGTTTCAGCGACAGGCATGGTATAAGAACTATTTAAGCTGCTTTCTTTAAAAATAACTTCACCGTGATAAGCATGTCCTAACTCATGAGAAAGTGTAATCATATCACCAAAAGCTCCAGTGAAGTTAGTCATAATACGGCTTTCTTGAATAGCATGAATATTAGAACAGAAAGCTCCGCCTCTTTTGCCTTTTCTTGGAGTATAATCAATCCAATCTTCTTCAAAAGCTTTTTTTGCCATTTGATATAAAGGATCACTAAATGTTTTAAAATTTTTCAAGACATATTCATTTGCTTCTTCAATCGTAAATCTTTTGTTTACAAAACCGATTGGAGCGTATAAATCATAGAAAGGTAATCCGTTCTTATGTCCTAAAAGTTCAGCTTTTCTTTTTAAATAGCTTCTAAAAATTTCGTAGTAATCCTTAACAGCCGCTTGCATAGCATCTAAAGTTTCTTTACTCATCCTACTATTATTTAAAGCCTGATCTAGAGGACTTTCAAACCCTCTTGCCTGCGAGATGATATTAACTTCACCCTTGATTGAATTTAAGGCAGCCGCAACACTTTTGTCAATTTGCTTGTAGGAAGCAAGTTCAGCTTCATAAGCTTTTTTTCTAACCTTTGGATCAGGATCATCAGCTAAATTTCTGACTTCTGATAAAGTGATAATTTTATCTTCATATTCAACTTCTAAAGTCGATGTAAGAAGCGATTGTAAAGTACCCCAAGCGCTAGAACCTGTTTGGCGCAGTCTTGCGACCAACAATTCCATTTCATCTTCAAGCATATGTGATGCCTGTTCTTTAATTTCTAAAAGATAGAATTCATGTTCTTTCAAGAAAGGGTTAGCTTCAATATCTTTTTCTAGTTCTGGATAAGCCGCAACCCATTTAATAAAAATAGTGCCAATCTTTGTTAACTCAGTAAGTTTTCTTCTTAAAAGATTACTCATTTTAACTGCCGTTTGATTCGTGCTTTCAACTGATTCTGTTAAAGATGCAAAGCGATAAAGTTTTCCAACAAGTTTATCAAAATCAATTTCATTTTTCATATAACGAATTAATTTTTTAGTCTTATCATCATAATTAGAAAAATCAATTGCTTGTGAGTTAATCTCTAGAATTAGCTTTTCAACACGTTCTAAATCTTGAGTAAATCGTGGATCATCAAAACTTAAATATAACTTGTCTAAATTCCATTTTTTCATGTTCTTCTCCTTAATTTTTATTAAAATCTGCTTTTGTCATCACATATAACTTACTTCTTTTTAAACCGTAATCTCTACTTTCATAATCTTCATCATGAAGATACTTGAAAGGAAATTTGCTAATTAATTTCTGCGATTTTCTATTTTCCAGAAAATGACCTACATATATTTTTTCAATGTTCAATTCATTAAAAGCGTGGTTTAAAATCGCTTTGACTCCTTCTGTCATGAACCCGCGATTTTCATAAGCAGTGGATAATACATAGCCAATTTCTTTAACCTCACCAAATTCGGCTAAACTTCTTGTGTGTAAACCAATAGAACCAATTACTTTTTCTTCAGTTTTTAAATACATTGCCCAAACTTCATCACCGCTGATAAAGTTTTCCAGAATCTTTAGTGAATGCTCTTTGTTTGGATGCGGTAACCAACCCGCATTAGGACCAACTGTTTCTAGTCTTGCATAATCATAAAAGTCATCTAAATCACTGATAATAAATTTACGTAAAACTAATCTTTCTGTTTCGATTTGTCTCATTTGAAGATTTCCTCGACACTGAAACCTTGATTGATGATATTCAGTGGCTTTCTTTCATTGATTTCAATTGTTTTTGTATTTTTAATTGCAGTTTTTAAATATTTTTCATATTCAAAAGCTTTTTCAAAAGTTTCTGCTCGTTCAACGGTGGGTTTTATTACCGGACGTTTTGGCACGTAAACTGTGCAACAATCAGAGAATGGTCGATTAGAAATTTGATAAGTTTTAATCTTCTTAGCGATTTTTATAATTTCGTTTTTATCAAATGTGGCTAAAGGTCTAATTACTAAAGAACTGACTACAGCTTGAACAGTAATTAAACTTTCCAAAGTTTGTGAAGCCACTTGCCCGATTGAATCACCCGATACAATCGCTTTACAATTATTCTTTTTCGCAAGGCTATCGGCAATGCGATACATCATTCTTCTCATGATGGTGATAATATAAGTTTCTGGTGTCTCCGCAAGAATCTTTTCATGAATTTCTCTAAAAGGCACTAGATGTAATTTGATTTTTGAACTCGGTGCATACTTGGATAAAACCGTTACTAAATCAATTACTTTTTGAACGGATTCGATTGGTGTTAAAGGTGAAGATTCAAAGTGCACACAATCGATTTCTAAGCCGGTATTCATCGTTAAATATCCAGCGACAGGCGAATCAATTCCGCCACTGATTAAGAGCATCGCCCTTCCTCCTGTAGAGGTTGGAAAACCGCCCATTCCCGGAATTCTATCAGTAAAGATATAAGTGCCTTCATTTCGAGCTTCAATGTTCAAAGTCTTTTCTGGTTTTTTGACATCAACTATTAAATTTTCCACTTCGCGTAAAACTTTTTTTGAAACTAAATTAGATATCTCAAACGACTTTAAATTAATCGATTTATCAGCTCTTTTAGTTTCAACTTTAAAAGTGGTTTTTTTAGTAATTTCATGCTTTAAAAGTTTAATGGCTTTTTCAGCAATTTTATCTAAATCATAATCGCATTTTAAGGTTTTACTATAGGAACTTAAACCGGAAATAAAATTTAAGCGATTTATTACTTCATCAGCTTCTACTCCGTTTAGTTTAATGAAAACCAAATCATGTTGAAACTCAATTTCAACATTCAATCCATACATCTTATGAGCTATCTGATTATTTATATTATGGCGAAAAATATGTTGATTCTTTCCTTTGAGGATCAAGTCTCCATATCTAATCATTATATATTCGTACATATCTATCACGTCTCTTTCATAATTATTTTATCATATTTATTGTCTTTTAAATTAAGTTATTTTATAATATTAACCTAAAGGAGTGATTTTAAATGAATAACGATCTTCTATTTACTCACGCTGAGTTATTTATCGATAAAAAGTTAAATATTGTGACTAATTTAGCAAACATGTCAGCTATTATAATGGAAAATATACCTGATTTAAATTGGGTTGGTTTTTATCTTTATGATGGTGAAAAATTATACCTTGGACCATTTCAAGGTAAAGCTGCAGTTACATTAATTGATATTAGTAAAGGTGTCTGTGGAACAAGCGCTGTTAAAAGAGAAACAATCATCGTTGATAATGTTCATGAATTCCCTGGACATATCGCTTGTGACTGTGACAGCAACTCAGAAATTGTGGTTCCGATTATTAAAGATAACCAATTATTTGGTGTCTTAGATATCGATTCACCGAAGGTAAATCGCTTCGATGAAGTCTTAAAAAACGACCTAGAAAAGCTGGTAAAGCTTTTAGTTGACATTTTATAATCAATAAGTTATAATACTTTGTGCGCATGTAATAAAAAGCAGTTGTGTTATGATGATTTATCGGTTGGTTATTCCAAATTTAGGGTTGTTAGTACTGTTAACTGCTTAACAAGAAACCATCAAAATAATCAAAATAAGTTATTATAAGGCTCCTCAAACGTTACTACGTAATAATAAAATAAGGAGGAAAATATATGTCAAGATTTACAGGATCAACTTGGAAACAAAGTCGTCGTTTATCTTACTCTGTTTCTGAAACAGGCAAGGAATTAAATAAACGCCCATATGCACCAGGACAACATGGACAAAGACGTAAAAAAGTATCTGAATATGGTGGACAGTTACAAGAAAAGCAAAGAGTTCGTTTCACTTATGGTGTTAACGAAAAACAATTCCGTAAAACTTTCAACGAAGCTAAGAAAATGCAAGGTAAACAAGGTGAAAACTTCCTTTTCTTACTTGAATCAAGATTAGATAATTTAGTTTATCGTGCTGGTTTCGCAAGAACTAGACAACAAGCTAGACAATTAGTTAATCATGGTCATATTCTTTTAGATGGTGGAAAAGCAACAATTCCATCAATGAGAGTTAAACCAGGTCAAGTAATTTCAATTAAGGAAAAATCTAAAGACTTAGTAATTATTAAGGAATCTTTAGAAGCTGTTGTTTCACGTCAAGAATACATTGCTTTCAACGAAGATTTAGTTACAGCTACTTACACACGCTTACCCGAAAGAAATGAAATCTTACCTGAAATTAAAGAAAACTTAATCGTTGAACTTTATAACAAGTAAAAAAAGCTACTTAAAACCAAGGAAATTCCTTGGTTTTTTTATTTGCTAAAAAGTTCAATATCACTTTTTAAAAAACATATGTCAATAAATAACTGTTATAAAAAAAATGTGGTACTTTATTTCATAAATTTAGACTTTTTTAGCATATAGGATTGTGGTATAATGAAATATATTTATTTTTATGGATAAAAATAGAGATAAGGATTAATAGACAATTTATTTATGACATCAAAAAGGCTTTATCAAGAAGAAAAAAGTGATATTTTGCGACAAAAGTTTAAATAGTATTTCTTTACTACTTTTTTACAATTTAATCGCTAAATATATAATGAATCAAATTATAGGAGGATGGAAATGAAGTATGTTACTACATTTATTGCTTTATTGCTTGTGTATCTGTTTTTAGCTGGATTTACAGTCAATGAAGTAATCCTGGGAAGCATTGTAAGTGCAGTTTTAACACTTATATTGGTGAAGCGGCTTAACTTTAGGTTAGACTGGAAATTTCCAATAAGATTGTTAAAATTTCTCTTTTTATACATCCCAGTGTTTATTTGGAAACTAATTCTAGCAAATTTAGATGTTGCTAGAAGAGTATTAAGCCCGAAGATTCCTTTGCATTCGGGGATTGTAAAGGTTAAGACTAATTTGAAAGGTGACTTTGGAAAATTGACATTAGCTAACTCTATTACTTTAACGCCAGGTACTTTATCAATTGATATTGAAGATGATTATATTTATGTTCATGCAATTGATGTTAAAGGAGAAACTGAGGAAGAAAATCAAGCCAATATTTCTGGACCTTTTGAAAAGATTTTAGGAGGTATATTCGAATAATGGAATGGTTGGATTACGTAGTTTTTTCATTGATTGGATTAGGACTGATTTTTACAGTAATACGTTTTATCTTAGGTCCAAAACTAAGTGACCGGGTTGTATCATTGGATACTTTTAATATGATTATTATAGGCTTAATTGCCTTTTTAGCTTTAATATTCGAGAGCAACCTTTATTTAGACATTGCGATAGTATATGCAGTTTTAGCTTTCTTGGAAACTGTCGTGTTCGCTAGATACTTGGAGGGAAAATCACATGGAAATAATTAGCTATATTTTTCTTATCATTGGTGGACTTTTCTTTCTTCTAGGCGGATTAGGGGTTTTAAGAATGCCGGATACCTTCAATAGAATTCAAGCAGGTACTAAAGCAACAACTTTAGGTGCTTTTTCCATTATGATTGGTATTGGTTTTGGTGTCGCTGAAGCTCATTTAGATTGGTTACCAAAACTTCTTATTATCATTGTTTTTATTGTTATATCTAATCCGGTTGGATCTAGTGCGATAGCTAAAGCAACTTATAACTCAAAGAATATTCCTGATAATTTAGTACAGGACGATTTGAAAGATCGAGGTGAAGATAAATGACATTTTTTGAAATCATCTCTTTAGTAATAGGTATTTTATTATTAGTGATTGCATTTATGGCAATCAATTCTAAAAAACTTATTAATTCCGTTTTATTTCTTTCTGCTTTAAGTATGTTGGCAGTGGTAGCTTTTGTGTTAATGAAGGCTCCTGACGTTGCGATTACTGAAGCAGTAATCGGCAGTGGTTTAGTAACTGCTTTGTTTGTATTTACTTTATTGTCATTAAAAAGGAGGGAGTCAGAATGAGAAAGCTATTTGGACTTTTAATCACAATAGCCTTAGGCGTGATGATTATCCTTGCTTTAGATAAAACTTCTGCTTTTCCTAAATTTGGTGAAGTTAACTTACAGGAAAGAATTTCTAACCAATACTTAACTGAAGAAAACGTTGAAATGGTTGGTTCAGCTAATATTGTAACAGCGATTGTAGTTGGTTACCGTGGATTCGATACTTTAGGTGAAGTTACTGTACTTTTCATCAGCGCTTTAGGTGTTGCTTTTATCTTCGGTGGAACAAAACAACAAAGATTGGATCTTAAGTTTAAACCGAACTTTATGTTACGAGTTGGTTCTAATGTTTTATTAGGAATAATTCTAGTAACAAGTATATATATCATCTTACATGGACATTTAACACCTGGTGGTGGTTTCCCTGGTGGAGCGATAATTGCTAGTGCAGTATTATTGTTATATTTGGCTGATGACAAGTTTAGAAGCAATGTCAAAGGCTTTAAACTTATCGAAGGCATAGCGGGAAGTATTTTCGTGGTTGTCGGTTTGTTAGGATTAGTTTTCGCCACCGCTTTTTTAGAAAACTTTTTACCTGTTGGTACAGTCGGTCAATTGTTAAGCGCTGGAATAATTCCAATCATTTATGTCCTAATCGGACTTAAGGTTGGTAGTGAAATTGCCGGAGTTGTCGATAATTTCTTAACAGAGGAGGAATCAGCATGATCCAATATGCGAGCATCATTCTATTTGTGATTGGTATTTATGGACTATTCGTAAGTAAGAATGTTATTAAAATGATTGTTTCTCTAAATATTATGGAAATCGGATTAAATATTTTCATTATCAGCATTGGTTTTGTCGGTGGAGGAGCGATAGCACCAATCATCTCAAGTACTCAAGACCTTGGTTTGATTTTCGTTGATCCATTACCTCAAGCTTTGGTTTTGACAGCAATTGTTATCGGTGTCGGTACAACAGCTCTTGCTTTAGCATTTGCTAAAACTATTTATAAGACTTACAATACTTTTGAATTAGACGAAATGGAGGAATCAGCATGAACGCCGTATTATTGATAGTTATTCCTTTATTGGCAGCTTTTATCTCAATCGTTAGCAAAAAGATTGCTCCATATCTACTTCTTGTTGTTGGTCTATTTAATATTGTTTTATTGTTTTTCCTTGAAAATGGCTTAGTATTCATCGGTGGTTTTGATGTAGCGATGAATAGTGACCTTCTCGGTATTAGCTTATTACTTGATACTTATGCAAGAATGGCTTTATGGTTGATAAATGGTTTGATTTTAGTTATTTTCTGTTTAAACTTTAAATCTTACAAAGCATTCTCAAGTATCTTATTGTTAGCAATGGCCGGATTGAATGGTTTGTTACTGACTAACGACTTATTCAATTTCTTTGTTTTCTTAGA
Organism: Caryophanales bacterium UBA2298; assembly: GCA_002345425.1. Lineage (GTDB taxonomy): Bacteria > Bacillota_I > Bacilli_A > Izemoplasmatales > Hujiaoplasmataceae > UBA2289. Next base: position 18,291 of record DDWA01000057.1, read on the forward strand.
AATCTCTGGAATTGCTGCTTATTTAATTACATCAGCTAATAAAAAACCTGTCAGCACCTTCCGTTATTTGGTAATTGGTGCTATAGGAAGTAGTTTATTCTTGTTTGGTGTCGTTGTTCTATATGCAATGTATGGAACATTAAATATGATAGTGATGATTCAAGCTATTCAAGCTAGTGGTAATTACGCAGAAGTTATCTTACCGTTTACTTTAATGTTTATCGGTTTAGGAGTTGAAGCTAAACTATTACCGTTTAATGCTTGGGTTAAGGGAGTTCTAGGTCATTCAAACACTTTAACTGGTCCAATGATTGCCGGAGTTTATGCAGCGGCGATGAGTTTTGTGTTAGGCCGTTTCATTACAAATTTATTTGTTTTTGAAGGATCGCTTTTAATAGTAGTTACAGTGTTGTTGGCTTTAGGAATTCTTGCGGGTGATGTCATGGCATTTTCATCGACAAAAACTAGAGAGATTTTATTATTCAGTTCAATCGCTCAAGCGAGTATAGTTGCTTTATTGTTTGTCAATGGCGTAATTATTTGGGCTGTATATTTAATCATTGCTAATGCTTTGAGTAAAACAGTAATGTTCTTAGTCATCAATAAAGCTACTAAAGATGTTGGTAGTGACGAATCTGAAGCTTTAAGAGGTTTGTTTGTCAATAACAAACTTGTTGGTTTAACTTTTACGCTCGTTACATTAAGCGTTATGGGCTTACCTCTTCTTGCCGGTTTTGTGATAAAGTTAAATTTCTTGACTCAACTTGCAGGAATTGGACAGATCGTTTTAATCGCAATTATTTTAGTAGCTTCAGTAATTGAAGGAATATATTTTGTGCGTTTGATTGTTAAATTGTGGTATCCAGGCGAAAGTGAAATAAGTGTAAAATACAATTATTCTTTTAAAGCAGTGTTTATTGTTATTGCTTTAGCTTTATTAGTATTTGGAACTTATTCTACGCCTTTAACTAAATTAGATAACACGATTGATACAGTGATGGAGGTGGTTAATAATGGCTAGTGTTGAATTATTAATCTTGTTCCTGGTAGGAGCGGGAGTAATTGCATATATATTAACTAGATTCAATACCTTCTTAGGTTCAATCTTTACAATCTTTGCAGTGATGTTCGTCTTTGTTTCTCTTGCTGGATATGGTTTTGGAATGAATATGGATACTACTGTCAATATTTTACCGGGCATCAGTTTTACTGAAACTTATCTTGGTTTCTATTTTGCAATAATTATTGTTTTTGTTTATTTAATGGTTAGTTTTTTCCATCCTTACTATTTAAGTGAATATAAATACAAAAACTCTTATAATCTTTTATTTTTATTAAGTTTAGCGGGAATATTAGGAGCTTTCTATACTGATAATTTCTTAAATCTTTTCTTCTTCTTTGAATTGATTATTTGGACAACAATGTTCTTGATACCTCAGGGAAAGAGCAAAGAGGCAGCTGTCTCATATTTCGGTTTCAGTATTGCCGGTAGTGTTGCGATGTTGATAGGAATTTTTATTACTTATAATGTCAGTGGTACATTTAGTATTTACCAAGGCTTAGCTGCTTTATCAGGAACAAATGCAATATTTGTTTTTGTGCTTTTCATAATTGCTGCTTTTGCCAAGTTAGGATCATTCCCATTACATATTTGGTTACCGATAGCACATGGTAATGCACCACATCCATTCTCTCCGGTTTTATCTGGAGCATTGGTAAAACTTGGTGCTTTTATTGGGGTTTTAGCTTTAATAAGAATCGCTCCAGCAACAGGATTGTTTACGGCAATGGATTTACCGATTGGGCAATATGTTGTGGCTATACTTGGTAGTATGTCGATTGTTTTTGGTACTTTAATGGCAATTAAAGAAGATGATGCAAAAAAATTATTAGCTTATTCTTCAATGAGTCATGGTGGTTATATTTTAGTGGCATTTAGTATTTTGAATGGTATAGCTTTTGCTGGTGGATTTTATCACATCTTAGCTCATGCTTTAGCAAGTGCCGGTGCTTTCATGGCGATTGCTGCTGTAGCTAGAGCGACAGGAACAACGAAGATGAAAGAATTAGGCGGGATGATCCATAAGATGCCTATAACTTATCTTGCTTATTTAATCGCTATTATTTCCATGGCTGGTATTCCGCCAATGGGAGGATTTATTTCTAAATGGTTGATTTTCCAAGCAGTGATTGATAAGGGTATGATTTTTGTTGGTATCGCTGTCTTCTTTGGTAGTGTTGGTTCTTTCCTTTATGTTTTTAGACCTTTGGCTGCTTTATTCCTTGGTCAGGAGTTGACCGAATACAAGAAAGTTAAGGAAGCACCGCTATTGATGTTAATACCAACTTTTATCTTAATGGGATTAAATGTATATACAGGAGTTTTCCCTGGAGGTATTTTAAAATTCATCAATAACATTATCGTTGAACTGGGATATACAGGAATTGAGGTTTCTACTTATGAAATCAACGGAACCAATGGTATATTAAATCCAGCATTGATTGGTCTGATATTCGCTGTTGGGTCAGGGATTGCATTCTTAATCTTTATCGTTTTGAAAAAATCAAGAAAAGTCGAGCTTATGGATACATATACCGCAGCTAACTTCGTGCATGACGAACATTTACTGCATTACGCTGTTGATTTTTATGCACCACTTGAAAGACTTTATGAAAAACAAAGTAATTGGATGACAAAGTTTTATACAGCTCTAGCTGAGAAAGTTAGGGAACTTGGTAAACTAGGCAAATATCTTTTCATGTCAAAAAATATTAGTACGACAGTCTTTTGGATAGTTGCAATCATCATCTTCTTATTGTGGGGTGAAGTATTATGATTTTAAATATATTAATTGGTATTGGTATCGCCTTTTTTGGGTTTGTGTTGCAGACATCTATCGCTGGTATTAACCGTAAAATTGTTGGGAGATTGCAAAAACGACACGGGCCAAGATGGTACCAGGAATTTATCGATATCTTTAAACTTTTAAGTAAACGTAGCATCACTCATGGATGGATTTTTGATTTTGGCGTTATTATGGCTTTAGGTGGTATTATCGCAACAGCAATGTTCATGCCACTGACGAATAATTTTTTGGCATTTGAAAATTTTGATAATTTCTTTATTTTTGTTTATTTGATAGCTGTTGGGATGTTAGGAATGGCGATGAGTGCCAGCGGTTCAGGTAATCCTTGGGCAAGTATTGGGGTTATGAGAGCTTTAACGACAATGTTAGCTTATGAAGTGCCTTTCTTAATTGTTGTTTTGACAATTATTAATTTAACAGGTAACAGTTCTTTAACTGAAATTATGTTGTACCAACAAGCCTCTGGTAACAATTGGTTTTTAATTGCTTTACCAATAGGTGGTTTAGTTGGTTTTATCGCGCTTATGGGAATGTTAGGGAAAAAACCATTTGAAACTTATGTCGCGCCAGCGGAAATTGCTTCTGGTCCGATGGTTGAATATGGTGGAAAACAATTGGGAATGCTCTTTATCATGAATGAAATTTCCGCATTTATTGAAGTAAGTTTATTTGTTCATCTATTCTTAGGTGGAGCAACAAACATCTTTGAATTTTTGATTAAGTATTTTGTAGTGTACACTTTAGCAAATCTGATTTCTAGTGTCAATGGACGTTTCAAAATTGATCAAGTTGTCAAGTTCTTCTATAAATGGCCATTGATAATGGCTGTTACACAAGCGGTTATCGCAATTTATTTTGGATGGGTGATTTAATATGTTAAGTACGAAATATACTGAGAAAACTAAATTAACAAAAGATGAGATCGATCGTAAATGGTGGGAAGTCGGAGATTATTTCCGGAGAAACTCTTTATGGTTGTTGATGTATTGTACTGGTTGTTGCGCTGTTGAATTACCGCCGTCAATGACATCTGCTTACGATATGGAACGTTTAGGGATGGGGCCAATGGCAACACCTAGACAAGCTGATATATTATTAGTTTCAGGATATTTATCTTTAAAGACGTTAAGAAGATTGATTTATACTTACGAACAAATGAGTGAACCAAAATATGTCATTGGATTAGGATCTTGTCCGATTAACGGCGGAATCTATCATGATTCTCATGCGGTTATCAATCAATTAGATCAGTACATTCCAGTAGATGTTTATGTTGCTGGTTGTATGCCAAATCCTGAATCAATTCTAAATGGATTTGTTGATTTAATGGAAAGTATTAAAAACAAAACCGCTAACAGCTGGAAGAAATATCGAGATAACAACGAATGGTATAAACAGAATCAAAAAGACGCACTTGGGGAGGTAATAATCCATGATGAATTCCATGAATAATATTAAAGAAGTTGAAGATTTAGTCAATAAGACTGTCAAAGTTTTAAAAACAGAAAATATTGATAAAAATCAAATTGCTTTTGAAATAGAAAAATTAGAAGTGCATCGTTTATTAACGGTTTTAAAAAATACTGGTTGGATTCAATTATCTTATTTAAGTGCTATTGATTGGCCAGATGAAAATAAGTTTGAAGTAGTTTATATCGTCTTTAATTGGGAAAAACCGGTTTATATTCAAGTAAGAACAAAAATTGATCGAGGAAACCCAGTTATGGAAAGTATTCTACCAATATTTCCAGGAGCTAAGTATTATGAAAGAGAAGCTCATGAATTCTTTGGTATTGCCTTCCCAGGAAATCCGGATTATGAAAAACAATTGATTTTAGAAAATTGGGATGACATCCCTCCTCTTAGAAAAGACTTTGATCCAAGTGCTTATAGTGCTAGAAAATTTCCTTCAAGAGAATATCCACAAGATTTTTCAGTAAAAGATCCTAATAATAAAACACTTGAAAAAACTGAAGAACGCAAGAAAAGAGCTAAGGCTCTTAGAGTAGGAGGTAAGAAACAATGAAAGAAATGAAATTGTTTTTAGGACCTCAACATCCAGGAATGCATGGTAATGCTTCCGTTCATATGTTTGTTGATGGAGATATTATCAAAAGATCTTATCTTTTACCAGGAATGTTACATCGTGGTTTTGAAAAACAAATGGAAAGAAAGTTATGGGTAAATAATATTGCTCTAATTCCTCGAGTTTGTGTTCCAGAACCAGATATAAATGAAATGTCTTTTGCCATAGCAACTGAAAAATTACTTAAATTAGAAATCCCAGAACGTGCTCATTGGATAAGGATGATTATTCTTGAACTTGCAAGAATTTCCGCGCATTTGATGGCTTATGGGGGTATAGGAGGCCCGACCGGTAACTATACTTTAATGTATCATGCTCAACTTGACAGAAATCTTATTTTAGATATATTTGAAAAGATTACTGGTGCTAGAGTTTACCACCAATATATCGTTATCGGTGGTGTAAGACAAGATTTACCAGTAGGAATCACAAAAGAAATCCTTGAATTTGTCAATGATTTAGAATCAAGATTAGTTGAGTATAGAGATTTAGGTATTGATAATGCATCAATGATCATGAGAATTAAAGATACTATTATGCTACCTAAAGAGGTAGTTTGGGAGTTAGGAGTTACCGGCATCGGTATGCGTTCGGCAGTTGGTAAAGCTTATGACATCAGAAAAGTTGCTCCTTATGCTCGCTATGATCAAGTTGAGTTTGAAGTACCGACATCAAGCTATTCTGATGCTAGAGCAAGACTTGATATCAAGATTAAGGAAGTTCAACAATCAATTAATATCATAAAACAATGTATTGAAAAAATGCCAGAAGGACCAGTTAGAGTTAAACCGGGAAGAGGCCAATCGATGCGATGGACAGTTCCTAAGGGACATGTCTATGCACCGATAGAATCTTCAAGAGGAGAGTTTGGTTACTATATGGTTTCTAACGGTGGAACAACACCATGGCGCGTTGGCGTTCGTGGTGCAAGTTACCCGCAAGGATTGCTAGGGATTGAAAAATATCTTCCTGGCACTCGGATTGATGACGCTGCCCTTTGGGTAGATACTATGGGGATTTGTGCTCCAGAAATCGATCGATAGGAGGAAATTATGGACGAAAATAAAAAATATCCTAAAAGTAGTATTTTTAAACCCTTAAGACATTTCAAATATCTATTCAAAAGACCGTTGTCTCATCCATTAGATACTGTTTTAACGGCAAAGAATGCCGATTACTTAAATAAGAATAATCCTTTCCGTAAAAATAAACTAAAGAATTCTCAACCGCGAACTGGTCCAGATAATCTTCGTGGTTTCCACGTTAATGATTGGGAACAATGTATCGGTTGTGCAACCTGCGAAGAGATCTGTCCGACTGCAGCTATTGAAATGGTTCCGAGACATGATTTGCCTTTAGTAGCTGGTAAGTTACAACAACGTCCGGTTATTGATTATGGACGCTGCTGCTTCTGCGCACTTTGCGTTGATACTTGTACAACTGGTTCGTTAAAAATGAGTAAAGAATATGTCTTCGGTGATTCAAACCCTAATTCCTTTAAATTAATGCCAACTGAAAAATGGCAAGATCATGAAGTTGAACTTGGATATCAAAAATCTGAAGTTACAGACTTACTTGATCTTAAAAGAATTGAAATGGAACATGTGTCTCCAGAAGAAAGAGTTAAGAGTTATATTGAAGTTATCAGAGGATACTCTAAAGAATTTGCTAAACTAGAAGCTTCTCGCTGCGTTGAATGCGGTGTTTGTACTGCTTCTTGTCCAGTGCAAATGCATATCCCTGATTATATTAGAGCAATTTGGGAAGATGATATTGAAGGCGGTTTAAAAATTATTTATGAAACCAATCCTTTACCTGGAGTTTGCGGTAGAGTTTGTACTCACAATTGTGAAACAGCTTGTTCTATTGCACAGCGCGGTGAAGCAATTGCGATTCGTTGGTTGAAACGTTATATCATTGATAGTGCTCCTGATGAAATGTATGAAAAGATCTTTTCTGAACCAGTGTCAGAAGTTATCAATGCAAAAATTGCAATTGCCGGTTCTGGTCCGTCAAGTTTAAGTGCAGCTTATTACCTTAGAGGTTTAGGATACACAGTTGACGTGTTTGAAGAAAAAAGCCGTGCTGGCGGGGTTGCAAGTTTCGGTGCTCCGGAATATCGAATTCCTGATTACGCTGTTGAAAAAGACATTAACTTCATTAAAAAGATTGGGGTTAATATCTATACCAATACTAAAATCGGCAAAGATATTACCTTAGAAGAATTGCAAAAAAAATATGATGCAGTCTATCTAGGTACAGGTTTCTTCTCTGCAAGAAAATTAAACATTCCTGGTTCTGATCACCCTGATGTAATGGGAGCTATGGACTTCTTACCAATAACTAGAGATTTTGCTAGAGGTGCTATTAGTTTAGAAGATGTTAACGTTAAACCTTCTGTAGTAGTTGTCGGTGGTGGTGACGTAGCCTTTGACGTCGCAAGAAATGCAACAAGAATTCAAATTCTTAAATACGGAAAAGCTAACGTTAAGTTAACTTCTTTAGAAACTTTAGATATCTTACCTGGTAGTGACGATGAATATTTAGAAGGTACTGAAGAATATATCAATTGTTTCTTAGGTCACGGGCCTCAAGAAGTTGTTTTAAAAGATGGCAAGATCAAAGGTCTAAGAGTAACTAAATGTACAAGAGTATTTGATGAAACTGGTAGATTCAACCCTGAATTTGACAACACCCAAGAAACTCTTCTTGAAGGTGAACAAGTTTTCTTCTCAGTTGGTCAAGCACCAGATTATTCATATATTCCAGAAAGTTTAAAAGATAAAGTTATTATCGAACGTGGCAAAATTAAAGCTTCACAAGACGGACAAGTTGCCGGTCTAGATTGGTTGTTTGTTGGTGGTGACATTTTCAGAGGTCCAGATATTATTACTGGTGTTTCTGATGGTCATAGAGCCGCTGTTGCAATTGATGATTTCTTATATAACAAATCAAAGAAAAAAGAACAAACTGAGTACATGAAAAATGTTCGTGAAGCTATCAAATTCAATAATCCTGATTTAGCTTTAAAACCTGAAAGAAAGCGTACATTGAAATAAAAATATAGACTGAAAAGTATCATAACTTTTCAGTCTTTTTTATTGTGATTAAATTTGTTATTTCTTTAATGGTGCATTAGCCATGAAGATAAACTTGTCAGGATCTAATGAAGCTCCGCCGATTAAGGCCCCGTCGATGTTTTCTTTCGCTAATAATTCTTCAATGTTTTCCGGTTTTACTGAACCGCCATATTGAATTCTTATTTCTTCAGCAACAACTTTGCCATAAAGACTACTAATCAGTTTGCGAATATATCCACAAGCTTCATCAGCCATCTCTGCAGTAGCGGTTTTACCGGTACCAATAGCCCAGATTGGTTCATAAGCGATTACAATGTTTTTCATGTCAATCGCTTTAATATCCGCGAAAGCAGCTTTTATTTGTCTTTCTAAGACTTGATTAGTAAGATTGTTTTCTCTTTCGACTAATTGTTCGCCTACGCAAACGATTGGTTTAAGTTTATTTCTTAAAG
>DDWA01000014.1 GCA_002345425.1 Caryophanales bacterium UBA2298
GCTGTGGTAACTAATGGATGTAAACGAATCGCTTTGCCTTCAACTAAGATTGGTTCAAAAGCTTGAATTCCTAGTCTATGAAGAGTTGGGGCACGGTTTAATAAAACTGGATGTTCTCTAATTACATCTTCAAGTACAGCCCAGACTCTCTTGTCTAATCTTTCAATTAAAGTTTTGGCATTTTTTAAGTTAGAACTGATTCCTCTTTCAATCATTTCTTTAATAACAAATGGTTTGAATAAAGTAACAGCCATTTCTTTTGGTAGACCACATTGATACATTTCTAAGTCAGGACCAACTACGATAACTGAACGACCACTATAGTCAACACGTTTACCTAGCAAGTTTTGACGGAAACGACCTTGTTTACCTCTTAACATATCAGATAATGATTTTAAAGCCCTGTTGCGCTCAACCACCATTTTTCTGCCACGTTTTGAGTTGTCAATTAATGCATCAACCGCTTCTTGTAACATTCTTTTTTCATTTTTAGTAATCAAGTGTGGAGCGTTTTGTTGATATTGACGCTCTAAACGCTTATTACGGTTTAAAATTCTTCTGTAGAGATCGTTAAGATCGGTTGTCGCGAAACGACCACCGTCTAATTGAACCATCGGTCTTAAATCTGGCGGAATAACTGGTAATACATCTAAAACCATCCATTCCGGTTTGTTATCAGATTGAGCGAATGCTTCAACAACATTTAATCTTTTTACAATCTTTTCTCTTCTTTGTTTTGAAGCAGTTTTTAGTTCAACTCTTAATCGTAAAGTTTCTTCAGTTAAGTCGATTCTTTGCAATAAATATTTGATTGCTTCTGCTCCGGTTAAAGCTTTGAAACGAGAACCAAATTCAAAGTATTTATCTGTATATTCTCTTTCAGATAAAATTTGTTTAAATTCTAAATCAGTGTCACCTGCTTCAACAACAATGTATGAAGCTAAGTAAACAACTTCTTCTAAGTCTCTTGCTTTTATATCTAGTAATATAGCTAATCTTGAAGGCGAATTTCTTAAATACCAAGCGTGAACAACTGGTGCTTTCAACTCGATATGGCCCATTCTTTCTCTTCTAACTTTAGCTTCAGTAATTTCAACACCACAGTTTGGACAAATCTTACCTGGATGTGAACTTTTCTTTGATTTGTTGGAACAAGCACATTGATAATCCTTAGTTGGACCAAAGATTCTTTCACAGAATAATCCATCTTTTTCTGGTTTCAATGTACGGTAGTTGATTGTTTCATGTTTCGTAACTTCTCCGAAAGACCAACCTCTGATTTCTTCAGGGGAAGCTAATCTAATCTTCAAATGTGAAAATTTTTGACTCATTCTCTTTCCTCCTTACGATTGAAAACCAAATTTATTGATATAATCGTCTTTGTCATTATCGACTAAGCTCTTATCAACTTCATTAGCACCTGTATCCTTATTAATAAGTTCTACATAGATTCCTAATGATCTTAATTCTCTTGTTAAAACTCTAAACGATTCAGGTAGTGATGGTGCTGGAATTGGTTTGCCATCAGTGATTGCTTTAAAGACTTTGTTACGTCCGATAATATCGTCTGACTTAACTGTAAGCATTTCTTGTAGTGTATAAGCAGCACCGTAAGCTTCCAATGCCCAAACTTCCATTTCTCCGAATCTTTGCCCACCGTTTTGCGCTTTACCACCCATTGGTTGTTGAGTGACAAGCGTGTATGGACCAACGCTTCTTGCATGTAATTTATCGTCAACCATATGGTCAAGTTTAATCATGTACATTACGCCAACGCTGACTTTATTGTCAAACTTACGTCCAGTACGGCCGTCATAAAGCACATATTTTCCATCAGGTGACATACCTGCCTCAGCCATGATTGCATCTAAATCCTCTTGTTCGACACCATCAAAAACTGGTGTTGCGATATGAACTCCTAAATGTTTAGCTGCCATTCCTAAATGGATTTCTAGGACCTGACCAATATTCATACGAGAAGGAACCCCAAGTGGATTTAACATAATATCGATTGGCGTACCATCTTCTAAATAAGGCATATCTTCTTGTGGCAATATCTTAGAAATAACCCCTTTATTTCCATGACGTCCAGCCATTTTATCACCTTCAGAAATTTTACGTTTCTGAACGATATAGACTCTAACTGACATGTTAACTCCTGGGTTTAATTCATCTTTACCTCTTGTGAAAACTTGAACAGAACGAACGATTCCGCCTCCGCCATGAGGAACTCTTAAGGATGAATCTCTAACTTCTCTTGATTTTTCACCAAAAATTGCTAGTAATAATTTTTCTTCAGGAGATGGATCTGTTTGGCCTTTAGGTGTAACTTTACCAACTAAGATATCCCCTTCTTTTACTTCTGTACCAGGTATAATAATTCCGTCAGCGTCTAAATAGCGTCTGCCATCTTCACCAACATTTGGAATTTCACGGGTAATTTCTTCTTTGCCTAATTTTGTATCACGAGCTTCAATTTCATATTTTTCGATATGAATTGAAGTATAAACATCATCTTGAACTAATCTTTCATTCATAATAACGGCATCTTCATAGTTATAACCATTCCATGTCATGAAAGCGACTACAACATTTCTACCAATCGCCAATTCACCTTGGTCCATTGACGGTCCGTCAGCAATAATGTCACCTGCTTTAATCGGCTCTCCAACCATAACAATTGGAGTTTGATTAATACAAGTTCCTTGGTTAGATCTTAAGAATTTTAATAATTCATAACGTTCTAATTCGCCTTTATTAGTTCTAATTTTAATTTCTTTACCGTCAACAAATTCCACTACTCCATCACTTTTAGCGATAACGCTGGTACCAGAGTCATGAGCTACCTTATATTCAATACCAGTTCCAACGAATGGTGCTTCTGGTTTTAATAAAGGAATCGCTTGACGTTGCATGTTCGCACCCATAAGAGCACGGTTGGCGTCATCATGTTCTAAGAACGGGATTGAAGCAGTTGAAACAGAAACAATTTGTTTTGGTGAAACGTCCATGAAATCACATTTTCGTCTATCAAAAATCTTTGTTTCTCCATTTTGTCTAGCTACTACACGATCTTCTCTAATTGTCATATCATCGTTTAATTTAACGTTTGCTTGGGCGATGATGTGATCGCGTTCTTGATCAGCTGACAAATAATGAAGTTCATCTGTTACTCGAGATGTTTCTTTTTCTATTCTTAAATATGGAGTTTCAATAAATCCATATTTGTTAACTTTTACATAACAAGCTAATGAGTTAATCAAACCAATGTTTTGACCTTCAGGTGTTTCAATCGGACAAATTCTACCATAGTGACTTTGATGAACGTCACGAACTTCGAATCCAGCTCTATCTCTGGTTAAACCACCAGGTCCTAGAGCGGAAATTCTTCTTTTATGAGTTAATTCATCTAAGGGATTAGTTTGTTGCATGAACTGAGACAACTGCGAACTACCAAAGAATTCTTTGATAGATGAAGTCAATGGTCTAATGTTAATAAGATTTTGTGGTGTGATAGTTCTTGGATCTTTTGTCGACATTCTGTCCTTAACATTCTTTTCCATTTTTGCTAAACCAATACGGAATTGATTTTTCAAAAGTTCGCCAATTAATCTTAATCTTCTGTTACCTAAATGGTCGATATCATCTAAATTACCAACTCTATTAAATAGTTGCAAGTAATAAGAAATACTAGCTAAAATATCAGAAGTAGTGATGTGTAAAGCAACTTCAGCGGAATTATTACCAATAAGACGAAGTCTTTGAGTTTCGCCTGAATCATCTTTTACATCAATATTTAATACTTCTATATATACGTTTCTAACTACGTTTTGCACGAAAGCTTCATCTTCGTTGTCAGGAGCGATTTCATTACGATTTTCACGATCGATAATTTGTTTAAGTTCTTTTTCTAGTTCTTTATCAAATACTACTTTTTGAATTAAAGCCGAACGATTTTGAGCTATAAGCGGTAGGCTATCATAATCAATTTTCGCTGATTTGCTAATGATAACTTCACCAGTTTCTGGGTTCACTAAATCCTTGCTTAATTTGACTATTACGTCTTTGTCAAGCAGCGATTTTATGCGATTTGCCACATCTAGCTTTTGATTAACTTTGAAACGACCAACATCAGCTAAATCATATCGTTTTTCATCAAATAATCTTGAAACGAAGAACTCTCTAGCTCCTTCGATAGTAGCAGTTTCGCCTTGTCTTATTTTTGCATAAACTTCCTTCATTGCTTCTTCAGAAGTTTGAGTTAAATCTTTTTCAAAAGTGTTTTCTAATAATTCATGTTCGCCAAAAATGTCAACAACTTGCTTCTTGGTTGAGAAACCTAAAGCTTTAATCATCGTTGACAATAAGATCTTTTTAGATCTGTCTATTTTTGCATATAAAATATCTTTTGAACCCATTTCGAATTCTAACCAAGCGCCTCTAGTTGGAATAACTTGACCGAGATATTTTCTGTGTAAAGTTTTTTTATCGACTTCTTCAGAAAAGAAAACTCCAGCAGAACGGACGATTTGAGAAACGATAACTCTCTCAGAACCGTTAATTACAAAAGTTCCGACACTTGTCATCATCGGAATGTCGCCCATGAAGATTTTATTTTCAACAATATTATCTTCTAAGCTAAGATCTCCAGATTTACCATCTAAGATATTCTTATTTTTTAAACGAACGCTAACTTTTAAAGGTCTTGAATAAGTCAGATCTTTTTCTTTGCATTCATTAACGCTATATTTCGCAGGTTCAAATTCAAAATCGCCAAAATATAATTCGACATTACCATTAAAGTTGGTAATCGGGGAAATGTCCTTGAAGAGTTCCTTTAAACCTGTTTCCATAAACCATTCAAAAGATTCTGTTTGGACTTCAATTAAATTTGGTAATTCAACGTTGGATTTGACTCGGGAATAATTTCTTCTTTCTCTTGTCTTACCGTATTTGACGGATTTGTAATTCACACAATCACCTCATAAACTAGATTTTGGATATGTTTTTTTCAAAAACCACTATTAAATGCAAAAATGCGCATTCTATCGCATTTTAATATTTTATCACAATTGGGCAAGGCAGTCAATTATTTAATGCATTTAATTATATAATAGCCACTTTTCTTATTAATGACCTTAACTTTGCCATAAATTGATTCGCATTTTTTGATTGCTGATGGAGCGCCTTGCTTTTGATTAATCACAAAAATAAAATGACCGCTATCAGTTAAATAATCTTTGGCATCAGTAAAAATCTGATAAATAACTCTTTTACCAGCACGTATCGGCGGATTAGTGAATATTAAGTCGAACTTATCTTCAATATCGCTAAAACCATCACTAAAAAAAGCGACAACTTCTACTTTGTTTTTTTTGGCATTTTTTTGGGTCAATTTAATTGCTCGATCATTAACATCAGTTAAAGTAACATTTGATTTTGGGTTAAAAGCTTTATAAATAATTCCTAATGGGCCATAACCTGAACCAATATCTAATACTGATTGAAATCTTTCATCAAGAATTGTTTCGATTAAAAGTCTTGATCCGAAATCTAAACCAGCCTTAGAAAAAACTCCATGATCTGTAACAAATTCAAAGTTTTTTTCTCTTATTTTCACAAGAATCGTTTTTTCATTTGATTTCAGATTATCATTTTCACGCGAATAATAATGCGGCATTTTATTTACTCCTTCAAAAAGACTAAAAACCTGAGATGTTCTCAGGTTTATATGTCTTTACAAACAAATAACTACTTTAATTCTACCTTAGCTCCAGCTCCAATTAACTTGTCAGCGATTTCTTTAGCTTCAGTTTCTTTAACTTTTTCTTTGATAGCTACTGGTGCAGAGTCTACTAATTTCTTAGCTTCGATTAAGCCAAGACCAGTTAATTCTCTAATAACTTTAATAACTTTAACTTTAGATTCGCCAGCGTCTGTTAACATAACATTAACTTCTTTTGGACCTTCATCAACTGCTTCTTCAGCTACTGCAACAGCTGGGCCAGCTGCTACTGCAGTTGGATCGATACCGAATTCTTCTTTCATTGCATCGATAAGAGCCTTAATTTCTAAAATATTCATTTCTTTTAATGATTCAATAAAATCTTTAGCGTTTAATTTTGCCATTGTACTTTCCTCCTAATTACTTTCTACAGTTTCTTCTTTTTTTGTTAGCATATCTAAGCCAACTGATAATTCTCTAAGTGGTGATAATAATTGTGTAGCCAACATTGCAAGCAATGTTTCTTTTGGTGGTAATTGTGAAATTTCTTTAATTTGATCTTGATTGTAATAGTCGCCATCAACAACACCTGACTTGATAACGATTTTCTTGTTTTTCTTTGCAAAAGTATATAATACCTTTGCTGCTGCGATTGAGTCTTCATACGCAAATACAACTCCGTTTGGACCGTTTAATGATTGAGTTAAGTCGCTGTATCCTACTTCTTCAGCTGCTCTGCGGGAAATATTGTTTTTGATAACAATAATTTCACAGCCAGCATTACGTAGTAAACCACGTAATTCCTCTGTTTTTTCTACAGTTAAGCCTTGGTATTCTGCAACAACTATTGATTTGGCATTAGACATTTTCTCAGCGATCTTTTTAACTTCTTCTTGTTTTAAGTTAATAATGTTCTGATTAGACATTTTAGACCTCCTTATGTCCTTTTTTAATAGAAAACCTCTTTTTCTTTAGAACGAGAAAAAGAGGAATAAATAGTTTTTATATTTATTATGTCTTTGTCTCGGTAGGTTATTAAGCTATTCATATGCTCCTACTGTCTTCGATAAAGTTATTTATTTTTTACTACTTCAACTTTAACCCCAGGTCCCATTGTTGATGAAACACTGACGTTTTTCATGTAAATACCCTTAACAGTTGATGGCCTAGCTTTTCTGATAGTTTCTAAAATTGTATTATAGTTATCTACAAGTTTAGGTGTATCAAAAGAAACTTTACCGAAAACCACTAAAATATTTCCGAATTTGTCTACACGATAAGTAATCTTACCGCCTTTTGAATCTTCTACGGTTTTAGCAATATCCATCGTAACTGTGCCAGTCTTAGGGTTAGGCATTAACCCTTTAGGTCCTAGTAAACGACCAATCTTACCTAATGTAGCCATCATATCTGGTGTAGCGATAACTACATCAAATTCAAACCAGCCTTCTTTGATTTTTTCGATTAAATCATCTTCGCCAACATAATCTGCACCTGCATCTTTAGCTTCTTGAGCTTTTTCTCCTCTAGCGAAAACTAGAACTCTTTTTGTTTTACCAGTTCCATGAGGTAGCACAAGTGCTCCTCTTAAGTTTTGTTCTGCTTTACGAGGGTTTAAGTTTAAGTTGAAAGCTAATTCCATTGATGCATCGAATTTTTCAAAGGAAATTGATTTAACTAATTCAACAGCTTCTTCGATTGTGTACTTTTTAGTACGATCAACTTTTGCCAGAGCCTCAGAATATTTTTTTCCTTTTTTAGCCATGTTCTTTCCTCCTATATTTGGTTTTAGCGGATTGTCCTCCCAATTATATAGTTGTATATATCAAACAACTAATAAACTTAGTCTTTAACGACAATTCCCATGTTTCTTGCCGTACCTTCGATAATCTTAGCTGCTGCTTCGATATCGTTTGCGTTAAGATCTGGCATTTTGATTGTCGCGATTTCTCTTAATTGAGCCCAAGTTATGGTTGCGACAGTATCAGTTTTTGAATTTCCTGCTCCTTTTTGAATCTTACATGCTTTTTTTAACAAATCACTTGCAGGTGGTGTTTTTGTTATAAATGAGAATGAACGGTCATCATAGACAGTAAGCACTACCGGAATAACGCTTCCTACTTGATCTTTTGTTCGATCATTGAATTGCACGCAAAATTGTTGAATGTTAACTCCTGCTTGTCCCAAAATCGGTCCAATTGGTGGTGCAGGTGTTGCTTTTCCACCAGGAACTTGCAGTTTAACAACGTTCTTTATTTCTTTAGCCACGAAAGACACCTCCTTATTTTCGTGATGTGGTTATAGGAATTTTCTTCCTCCCACACATAATCCTTTTGACACGCTGAATTATTATACAATAAAACATATATTTAGTCAAGAATTTTTTCTCCTAAAAAATCATGAGTTTAAATATCATATTTAGCGGTAATTTCAGCAGGTGTTTTAGTCAATAAAGTGAAGATTGGCAACATACCAAAAACAATATTTAAAAGGTAAATTCCCAGAATTCCACCTATGAATAAATAGAATGGGAAATAGAAAATATTGATAAAGTCTTGAGTTTGTTGCTGAATAGCATTTACGATGTAAGACATTATTAGATAACTTGTCAGAGATGCTATAGAAGTAAGGGCGATAATTTCTGAGAAAAAGATTTTGTAAATATCTCTTTTTGTCGCTCCAATTGCTCGGTACACACCGATTTCTTTAATTCGGTTCAACATACTTGAACGCATCATAAAGAAAATATAGACAATAATACCTACAACAATTACCGTGATTTGAGCAATTCTGCTGGCGTTAGCTACTGCTTGTTCTTCAGCGAAATTAGCTTTTGCAGCTTCATAAGAATTATATAATTTATAGTCTAAATCGTCAAAATCTTGAATTGCTTGCTCGTGATCTTCGGCATAAAATAAAATACCTGAAAAATTATAGTTATAGAAAGTTTGTTCAATCGTATTGATTATCGCATCTTCAAATGAATTGTTTGAAACAATAAAAAATGATTCGCGGTATCCGTAATCAGAATCTATTGCTTTATAGAAACCGACTACTTCTTTAAATCCAGCTCCCCAAATTTCAACTGTATCGCCTATGTTACCCATGCCTTCTTGAATTAAGACTTCATCATCAGCCAAGATCCCTCTTCCGTCAGTGATAGTAATTCTGTCAACAACAGAGCCGTAAGGTGTTATTGCATCAAAATAATAATTTTGATAAAAACTAAAAATTGCTTGGTCTTGAAGAATTACTATCGGAGATTCAGTCTGGACAATTCCGACAATCTCAAATTTCATACCGTAATATCCTCTATTAGTGGTAAGGGTAGCGCCAATTAAATCTTCTGGTTCAGATACTTTTAAATCTAAGAAAGATTTTGATAATAAAACGTCTTCCACAAGCCACTCATCGAGAACTACCTCAAAACTATTTTCTGGCATCCTTCCATAGAGGATTAAAGCATCTTCATAATAAGATTGCTTAACTGGATATATATTTACTTCTTCATTAGCCCTTCCTTGATAATAATCATAAAAACTAACAGTTGCATAAGTAGGTTGTAAATATGGCGAGAACTCAATACCGTCAACATTATCAAGCAAATCACGAAGATCTTCGCTGCTTAGATTGATTTTAGGTCCTAGAGTTAACATATCTTTAGGCGTTTGCAAGTAATCTTTATCATCAATATTTGTCAAATAGCCAAATGACGCCAATTGGAATACTATTAAAGCCGAAACAATGAAATAACCTAATAATAATAGTTTACTGACAAATTTCCTTCTCGCAAAAACTCGTTTAAAACCAGCTTTAAAAGTATCTTTCCATTTCAAGAAAGATCTGCGATTTTCATGTTTTTCAATCGGATTAAATTGTGCTAAATCAAATTTATAATCTTGGATATCGCTGACTTCGCGTTTGCGATAAGAATCGTTGATTAATCTAACTTCTGAAGATTCATCTATATATTTAATTTTTCTTTTTGAAAGCACTTTGACGTAAAGATTGCCCTTAAATTCAACAAGTTTAACATTCAAGCTTTCATCTTTTTCATGATCATAATAGTATTCAATGCCTGATTCTTGATAGGTATCATCAGACTTCAAATCTTTTAAGTAAATATTACGATCATCGACATGGTCAAATGATGAACCACCGGCATTTTCATAATCTCTGATTATTTTACCGTCAGATAATTCAATTATACGATCAGCATAAAAGTCAACTAGCCCTCTTTCATGAGTGACAAGTATGACCAAACGAGTTTCAGAAATCTTTTTGATGATGCTCATTACTTCAAAAGTGTTGTTGGCATCAAGATTACCAGTTGGTTCATCAGCTAAAACTACTTCTGGATCTTTAGCTAAAGCTCTTGCGATAGCAACTCGTTGTTGTTGGCCGCCGGATAGTGCTTTGACATTACGTTTTCGGTAATTGTACATACCAACACTTTCCAGAACATAATTAATTCTCTCTTCGACTAGTTCTTTATCATATAAACCAGCCATATTTAAAGCTAGTTCGATATTTTCATAGACTGTTTTTGATAGGACTAAATTATAATTTTGGAAAATATAACCCACTCTTTCGTTTCTGAGCATATCCCATTCAAGAGGTTTATATCTTTTTATCGTTTGATTATCAAAAATTATTTCACCGCTGTGAAAACTATCCAAACCACCTATGACATTTAATAGTGTGGTTTTACCACAGCCAGAAGGTCCAGTTAAAGCAACTAAACCAGTTTCCGGAAAATCAATTGACGTATCATTGATAACATGGATTTCATTAGATTTACCTTTATTATAATACTTATGTAAGTTTCTTAAACTAATCATGAGGCTACTCCAAATCTGTCTTTAATGTCTTTGATACACTACTAGAGAAAATCCTATTGCTATATTTTCTAGAGATAATTAAAGACATAATGACTAAAAGGATAAAATAAACAAAATACTTATCAAAGGTAAAGACCTTGAAAGCTTGAAACAAACTATATTCAGGTAGATTGTTCGGTATAGCTATCGAAATTATTAAGAAAACAACGAAAGCTATGACGGTTATATAGAAATTTTCTAGATAAATAAAACTCTTTATAACTTTTTGATTAGCACCAATGGTTCTAAATATTGCATAATCATGAAGTTTGGTATTGATGATTGCTTTAAAAATAATATATGTAATCAGTGTTGAACCGGATATCGTAATAATTATTAGGAAAATCATTCCAATATTTTGAATAAACAATATAATTCCTTCAAATTGGTTAGATACATTGGAATCATAAGGATAGACGACTTTATATTTATAATTAACTCCATCTCTAACTCTAGCGATGGTTTTCATTAAACCTTCTACATTTATACCAGTTTCTGTTATAACGCTAACTTGATATACTTCATCATAAAACACTTTATCATAAGTATTTTGGTTAACATAAATTGAGTCATTGATTATATCATCAACAATATTAATCGTGTAATCATAAGATTCATCAACATAATAGTCTTCAATAGTCAATTCTCCATCAACTGTACAATCTACTCCTGGGCTTGGACAAAAATATCCATAATAATTCTGAGAAACTTTTATTTCATTATCAGCTAATGTACTATCGATAACAAAACGGTCTTCAACTATCTTTATGTCGTTGTTATCGATAACCAAATTAACTGCACCGTAATTGTTTAAATAAAGCAATCTTCCCAAATCTTCCCAATTGTCTTCATTAACAAAGGCATAGTTTTGGTAAAATCTTTGGTTGCTGGTTATTTCTTCGTTATCAATAACACCAACTATTTCATAATAAGAAAGATCAGGATACCAATCATAGGCTTGAGTAATTTCTTCGCCTATGAGGTCACTTTCGTATTCTAAAATTTCTGGGTTTGCAGCAAGTAAAATTTCATTGTTTTCCACCGGCAAGGTACCGTATAAGATATTGACATCATCATCTAAATAATCAATAGGCATAAATGATATACTCATATAATTTAAATTGCCGCTAACAGAACTCATGATTCGGTTCACATCAAGAACGTAATCTTTATCTATGAGCATTTTGACATTGTTGAAATCTGATAATTCTTGTAAATCAGCTGCAGTCAAAGGTTGATTATCAGTTCTTTTAACCACTAGTCTATCTGGATTGGTATATTGAAAATGTTGACTGTATGAGTAACTAGTTTCATTAGATACCATAATGTAACCGCCATAAGAAAGACCAATAAAAACAGCAAAGAAGGAAAAAACTAAAGCCATTAAGAAGGTTTTCTTCGGTACTGCAAGTAAATTTCTAAAAGATAATTTAAGTAATGACATGAAATCCATCTTAAATTCTTTATCTTCTAATTTTGGCAAATCTTTCTTTTCGGTTTTAATTATTTCTTTATCTTCAACAATTTCGCCATCATAGATTCTGATTTTTCTTGTAGCATGATGTTCAACTTGTGCAAAGTCATGAGTAACCATAATAACTAATTTGTCTTTCGAAATATCAGCTAATAATTTGATGATTTGCTTCGCTGACTCAGAGTCTAAATTGCCTGTCGGTTCATCAGCCGCGATGATTGGACAATCTTTAGCTAAAGCTCTAGCAATAACTACTCGTTGTTTTTGTCCACCACTTAGTTTAGTAGCTTTGTGTTTAACGTGATCTTCTAACCCGACTTTTCTGATCAATTCCAAAGCTCTTTCTCTAATTTTTTCTTTGGGATATCCCGATAACAAAAGCGGAGCTTCAACGTTTTGAAGTACGGTGTATGAATCAATTAGATTATAATCTTGAAAAACGAAAGCAACATATTTTTTTCGGTAGTTCTCCATATCGCTGACAGAGTAATAGGATGTCTCTTCTCCATTGACATACATTTCACCATCTTCATAGGTGTCGATTCCCGTGACCACATTTAAAAGTGTGGTTTTACCAGAACCACTTTCGCCAACAACAGCGACAAATTCATTTACATTCAATTCTAAGTTTACACGCCTTAAACCTAAAGCAATAACATCGTTAGAATTATAAAATTTCGATACATTTACTAACTTAATCATCTTTAAAAATCCTCCTGCACAATGTCTTAATCATTATATCATAAAACAAAAACTCAAAAAATAGAATTTTGTTCTATATATCAAAGTCTTATTTGTTATTCTTGCAAATGTAATATAAAACAGTTTTGACAAAACTGTGTCAAAACTGGTTTAGTTTAGATTTTCGTAAACTTCAGTTTGGTTTTTACCTTTAGCTTTTGCTTGGTAAAGAGCTTGATCAGCAAAGTCCATTAATAAAGCGTAAGTAGTTTTCTTTTGCGGCACTTTAGCGATGATACCAATGCTCACAGTTAAGTATTGATTTACAATTGATTTTTCATGTTTTATTTTTTTTGCTTTCAATGATTGAGAAATAAATTTTGAAATATTTTTTGCTTCTACTAAATCGCAATTATTAATAACAATAACAAATTCATCGCCGCCAAATCGAGCAACTAATCCTTCTTTACCTTCGATTGACTTTTCTAAAATCTTAGCTAATTTAATTAAAGCTTCATCGCCGATTAAGTGTCCATAAAAATCATTATATTCTTTGAAGTTATCGATATCGATAATCATCATTGTAACAATAGATTTATCTTTATATGCCTTACCAAAAAGGTCTTGAGCATAAGAATCTAATTTTATTCGATTGGCGATTCTAGTCAATCCATCCATGTTGCTTAACGCTTTGACTTCCTGATTAATTTTTTTTAATTCTTTCGTTACTTTTTCTAAAGTTTCAGTCTTTTCTCTTAATTGTTTATTGATTTCTAGGTAATTTTTGCTTTCTTTAAGGGCTTCAAAGGCTTTGACCTGAAAATCAATGCTTTTCAGGCGATGTTCTTTTTCTTGTAAATCTTTTTCCTTCCTTGCTTTTAAACTCAAGTTGTTGAACTCGCAGGCGTTTTTATATTCATTCAAAGCTTCATAAATATTTGCGAAAAGTTGATAGATATTAATCATAAGTCTTTTATCTTGAAGACCATCGGTTAATTCTTTCGCTTGGTTAAGATGATTTAAAGATTCAAGGTAGTTCTTTTGCTTATATTCCATGTCAGCCAGGTCTTTATAAAGTCTTGCTTGTGATATAGTTTCATTAGTTTTATTGTAAACGCTCATTGCTTCTTCAAAAAACGCCTTCGCTTTATTATACTCACTTACTTCTGAGTGAATCAAACCTAAGTGTCTTAAAGAAAATCCTTCGATTATTTGATTGTTAATTTCTCTGGCAATAAGTTTGCTTTTTTCAAGATAATATATAGCTGCTTGATAGTTCTTTGTCTCATAATCAGCAATGCCAATATTTGCAGTAGCATACATACCAACTCGCTTAAAATCATTTTTGTCACTGATATCCAAACAACGACTATAAGCTTCTAGAGCTTGCTCATAATCACCTAATTCGCGATATATTTCCCCAATATTATTAAAAATCATTGCTTGCGATTCAAAACGATTATTCTCTTCACATGCACTTAGGGCCATACGATAATAATAGAAAGATAAGTCATAAAGTTTCAAATATAAATGAGCATTCCCCAAAGTTGTAAAAATCATTGATTGAGCATAGGTGTCTTTATTCTCATCACTAAGATTAAGCGATTCTCTTAACATATCAATTGCATCATAAATTCTACCTTGCCGGTACAAGCTTTCACCTAGGTAAAAAAGAGAATAGATTTCTCCTTTTGAATATTTAACCTCGCGAGCTAAAAGTAAGGCTTCATCAGCGGATTTATAAGCAGCCATAGCGTCTTTGGCTGACATACTGCTAGCGAAACTATTTAATTTATCGATTTTCTCGATAGTAGAAATATGATCATAATGTTCTTTAGTCAAAGCTTTCAACTCCAATTGTACATTTTCATTCCAAGTTGATTTTATCATAGTAAGTTTATTAAATAAAGATAATATGCGATTTAAAGAGAAAATATGAAATGAAAGTTACTAAATTATTTTGTTTAAAGGCGTGTTTGTAATAAAATAAAGACACTATAACATATATATATGATATTTTCACTGATTTAACGCTTAGCACTTTATTAAACACTACTAAAATTATATAATATTTTATATTATGAAATGTAGTTAATTTTAATATTTTTGTAATTTACATATTTAGGGGGATTTAAATGCCAGCAAATCTAGATTTTACAATGTATTTTAACATTACTTTCTTGTCTATCTTAGGGTTGGGAATGCTTTTTGGCTTTTTAAGAGGAATGAAAAAAGCTCTTTATTCATTGATGGTTACTTTGATTTTTATAATTATTTTCTTTTTTACACTAGATCTAATGGTGAATTTACTATATGAAGTAAATATGCCTTTTTTAGGGGGGCTGCTTGGCAATGTATACCCAAGTTTAAGTTCAGTGACTACCTTAAAGGAAGCTTTACCAATCGTGTTAGAAGATATGGTTGGCGAAGAATTTCAAGCGAGTTTGACTAATGAAAATTTAATTGAATTCATTGACGCTTTAGCGTTATTTGTTATTAAGATTATTTATGCAATAATCTACTTTACAGTTATTCAGGTAATTTATCGTTTTATTTTATTTTTAGTTAGGATTATTTTCTTTAGTAGTAAAAAAGACAAAAAAAGCAGCAAACATCGCTTATTAGGCGGTTTGTTCGGTTTGATGAATGGTGCTGTTAGTGTCTTTGTCATGTTGATCATCTTAGGGGGGATAATTAACATTTCCGAAAGTTTATTAACAGTTACATCTAATATTCAAGAAGATTCAACCGTTACTTTAAATTTCAATCCTCGGGATGAGTTAAATCAGCCTAGTTCTTCTATTATTGAAATGGCCGAGACTTCCCCAATACCGGCCGAGTTTACTGAAGTAATCAATACATTGAATGAGATGATTACAGCTTATAGCAGCAATATTGTCGTCCAGTCTGCAGCTTACGCGATCATTCCTAATACTGACTCTGGTACTGAAGAAGAATTGACATTATATTTATTTGATCAAATTTTATCAATGAAATACAAAGAACAAAAAATAGCTATCAGAGAGGAGTTAGCTGTTTTTGCAGATGTTGCTTCACTAGCTCTTAATTCTGAATATTTAGAAACAAATAATTTAGGCGATATTACTGGAGAAGAAATTAGAGATATTTTCACTACTCTTTCTAATTCTAATCTTTTAACCGCACTTCTTCCTTTAGGGATTGAAGTTGCGAGCGATATCTATGAAACTGAAATTACAGTACCGGTTGAAGAATTGTATGAAATCGACTGGGAAAATGAAATTATGATTTTAGGTGAAGTAGCCGCTACTGTTTTTGATATTATTAACGCTGCTGCAATATTTGAAGAGGGAACAGATTTAATGGAAGTCACTTTAGATGGTGATGAGGTAGAAGGTTTATTCACAGAAATCGGTCAATCAGATTTAGTCAATTTAGCAGCTTATGTTGCGATAGAACCAGTCCTAGAAATGGCTGGAGAGATCGTTCAATCAGTTATTACAGTCCCGGCAGATATTGTTTGGGAAGATGAATTTCAAGCAATTGGCGCTCTTGCTGGAGAGATCTTTAATACCGGCATCACTGTTGGCGATTTAGAAAGCGGTGATCCAACTGTATTATTAACGACTTTATCATCTATGGATTTCACGGTTATTTTAAATTCTCAAATCATCACAAACGCTTTAATTAATATCATCAGTGGCGAAAGTTTGATTGCAATAAATCTTGATTATTTGACGATTCCAAGTGATATTGTTTGGTTAGATGTTTTAGATGGAGATGGGAATATTATCAGTAATGGTGAGTTAAGAAATATTTTGCTTGCGATTAATGCTTTATCAACTCAAGCAGAAAATCTTGATTTAGAGAACTTTAATATTACTACTATAGCTGATTTAGATGCTGATGCAATTAACACTATTTTTGAATCAAGAATTCTTGTTGCGACAATTACTAATTTAATTAAGACTTTAGATTTAGGCGAAATCGCTTTAGTTGTTCCTGATAGTGTTTTTGATGAAGATGGTTATATTTTAAAACTTGAATTACAGAATGTTGTTTCTGCTATCCATATGGCGGCAACTGAGTTATTGTGTGAAGTTGGTGATTTAGAATGTGAAGAAGTTGGATTTGATATCGGTAAGGCATTAACTTTAAGCAGTACTAATATTGACACTTTATTGGAATCAGAAATTCTTTCAGCTACTGTAGGAAAGCTTCTAATTGATATGGACGGGGAATTTTTGGTAATTCCTGATTCAGTTATAGATGACATATTGGTTGATGAAGTATTACTTTCAGTAATTTCTAAAGATGAAGTAAAAAATGCTTTTTTAGCGGTTTCGGCTTTGGGCATAACAGATATTAATAATATTGATATCGATCCTAGTATATTGACTAATTTAGCTACTGAAGCAGATCCTACTATTTTAGATACAAGTAAAACCGATTTGATTTTTGGCTCAGAAATTGTTCACGCGACATTATCTGATGCAATCATTGAAATGACTTTAGGAGATAATCCTGTTTTGGAAGTTCCATATATTGGTTTTGCAGATGAAATAATTAGATATGAGGATGATACCTTAACAATAGAATATATATCACAAGCAGAACTGGAAAATGTTATTGAAGCAATTTTGGTTCTAGAAATCACTGATTTTAATGCTATTGATACTTTGGATTTAGGTTTGATTATTGATAATTCTACTGTTATATTGGAATCTGCAATTTTACACTCGACAATCTCTAAACAATTGTTTGATTTAGGAGCTGATGTTATCAGCATTCCTTATTTAGCTGAAGACGGCAGTGCTGTAAGAGTTACTAAAGGTGATGTTGGAGAAGAAACTGTCTATCTGATAAAAACTGAATTAGAATCAATATTTGATGCTTTAGAGGTACTAGGAATTACTGATATAAATACCTTTACTGGAGATATTGATTTAGCAACTATTTTGGCAGATGAAAATAATGTTTCTATTTTACTTGCATCTTCAACTATCCAAGCAACTGTTTCTGAGCAATTAATTCAATTAGATATTGATGGAACAATTTATTTACCTTATTTAGCTGAAGATAATACGACTGAGATAAGAAAAGCTGTGGGCAGTTTAGAAACCGAAACTGTTTATGTGGTAAAAACTGAAATTGATGCAATGTTTAAGGCTTTGAATGCTTTAGGCATATCCGATATAGAAAGTTTTACTGGAACTATTGATTTAAGTGTTTTAGCTTTAGAAGAAAACCGAACAAAGGTATTGTCTTCTTCTACGATTCAAGCAACAGTAACAAAGCAATTAGTTGATTTGGATGTTGCAGGAACTTTAGAACTTCCTTATTATTCAGAAGATAATCAAGTTATTCGAGTTACTGTCGGTAGCGGTTTAACTGAGACTGAATATCTCACTGTTAGTGAGTTAGATAGAATTTTTGTAGCTTTAAATATTTTAGGAATAACAGATGTTAATACTTTTACTGGCAATGTTGATTTAAGTGTGTTGGCAGTTGGCGATAATGCTGAAACTGTACTTCTATCGGATGTAATTCAAGCTACAGTTTCAAAACAAGTGCTTGATTTAGATTTAGCAAATACTGTTAGAGTTCCTTATTTAGCTGATGATGATACGACTAATATTAGAGTAACAGTTGGATTGCTTGATAAGGAAACTAATTATATAACTAAAGCAGAACTTGAAACTTTAATTCTTGCTTTAAATATATTACAGATTACCGATGTCAATACTTTTGGCGGTACTGTTAATTTAGCTTTACTTAATGATCCGCTTAATCGAAGTGGCGTTTTGGCATCTTCGATTATTCAGGCAACAATCACTAAACAACTAGTTGATTTAGATGTCGCTGGAACACTTGTAGCTCCATATTTAGCTGAAGACGGAACAACTGAAATCAGAATCACTGTTGGCAGTTTGGAAACTGAATCTGAATATATCATTAAGAGTGAGTTAGATAAGATTTTTATCGCTTTAAATGTTTTAGGAATAACCGATGTTAATACATTTAACGGCAAGGTTGACTTAAGTTTGCTGAATAATCACATTAATAGAACTAGTGTTTTGGCTTCATCGACAATCCAAGCAACCATTACTGATCAAATTATCGATTTGGAAGTTACTGATATTTTAGATGTGCCTTATTACTCTGAAGATGGTGTAACTTTGGTTAGAAAAACTGTTGGTTTAGCAGAACAAACAACTGAATATATCGTTACAAGTGAACTTGATAAGATTTTTGTAGCGCTTAACATTTTAGGCATTACTGATGTGACAACTTTTACCGGCGATGTTGATTTAAGCGTATTAGCTGTTGGTGATAATGCTGAAACTGTACTTTTATCAGATGTAATTCAAGCAACTGTTTCAAAACAAGTACTTGATTTGGACACAGCTAATACAATTACCGTTCCTTTCTTAGCTGAAGATAATCTTACAGAAATAAGGATAACTGTTGGTTTATTGGAAACCGAAACTAATTATATAACTAAAGTAGAACTAGAAACTTTAATTCTCGCTTTAAATATTTTACACATAACTGATGTCAATACCTTCACCGGAACTGTGAATTTAGCTTTACTAAATGATCCTCTTAATCGTAGTGGTGTATTAGCTTCTTCAACAATTCAAGCTACAATAACAAAACAAATTCTTGATTTGGATGTAGCTGGTACTTTAGAAGCACCATATTATTCTGAAGATGGAGTTACAGTTATTAGAAAAACCGTTGGTTTAGCTGAGGAGGCTAATGAATATATTATCGTCAATGAATTAGATAAGGTACTGGTAGCACTTAATATCTTAGGTATCAGTGATGTTACTTCTTTTACTGGTAGTGTTGACTTAAGCGTGTTGTCTGTGGATAACAACGCGGAAACTGTACTTTCATCAGATGTGATACAAGCAACTGTTTCAAAACAAGTACTTGATTTAGACGTTGCTTTAACAATTAAAGTTCCTCATTTAGAAGATGACGATTTAACTGTTGTTAGAGTTACTGTTGGTAGTTTAGCAACAGAAACTGAATATGTCACTAAAGTTGAACTTGAATCATTGATAATTGCGATGAATATTTTAAATATTACCGACTTTACAACATATAACGGCCAAATTGATTTGACTTTATTCTATGAAGTAGAAAACCGTAACAAATTACTTACTTCCGCGATTATGCAAGCTACTATCTCAAAACAAGTTTTGGATTTAGGTCCTGCAATATTGACAGTTCCTGCAGTTAGCTTTGATAATGGCGAAATCAGAAGAACTGTCGGTGCTCTAGCAACAACGAGCGAATATATTTTAAAACCGGAAATTCATGCTTTGTTTGAAGCTTTGGAATTGCTGGGTATTACTAATATTAATGACTTTACCGGTAGCGTTAGTTTGAATAAATTCTTCGCTTCGGTTGATCCTAATTATGATACAAATCAAGATGTTTTACTAGCTTCTGCTTCTATGCACGCTACTATTACTAAACAAATTGATGATTTAGGAGCGGCAATTATTGAAATCCCAACTTACAGCGTTTTGGGTAATGCAGTTGATGTAACGGTTGGAAGTACATATTATATTTATAAGAATGAAATTAAATATTTGATTAATGCTTTAGATATCTTAAGCATCAGCGACATTAATGCTTTCACCGGTGCGGTGGACTTGACTCCGTTATTTGGATCCGATACTAATCAGACTGTATTGTTAGCATCAAGCTTGATGCATAAGACAATTACTAATCAGATTAGTAATTTAGGTCCTACAATCTTGACTGTTCCTAGTATTGGGTTTGACGGAACGACAACTATTGATTTTACTATTCTTGGGATAGATTACTATATTGAAGGTTTTGAAATTAAAGCTTTGATTAATGCTTTGGAAGTTTTCGGAATTACTGACATCACTGACTTTAGTGGTACGATTGATATTAGTTCCTTAGCTTTAGAAACAGATCAAGATATCGTCTTAAGTTCAGAATCAATGCATGCGACAATATCTAAGACCTTATTTGATTTAAACGATCAAGTATTAATAGTACCTATTTATTCATCTGAAGGCGAACTTGAAGCTTATCGAGTTCAAAAACAAGTTAATTTAGTTGATTTTATATATAAATCAGAGATAAAAGCTTTAATTAATGCTTTCGTTGATATGGGATATACTGATTTAAGTAGTTTTGGTATAGAAATCAATTCTCAAAAATTCTTTGATAATCCAAATCTTTACTTATTGTCAGCTTCAATTCATGCGACGTTGTCCGATAAGTTAATTAATGGTACCGGCGGCGAATTGATTGTTCCTGATACAAATATTAATACATTAGCAATAATTAGATTGATTCACACTGATGTAACTTACGTAGAAATTAATGAAGCAAAGGCCTTACTAGCTGCTTTAGAAGAAATAGGATTGACAGATTTCAGTAATATTGACATTTCACCGACAAACTTATTTGCGGAAACTACTGATTTAGATATCTTGCTTAATTCAGCGTCAATGCAAGCCACAATCTCCAATACTTTACTTTCTGGTGCAGGTGATGATACAACAGCTTATGGTGCTGGCATTTTAATCGTTCCAAATTATTACCGAGAAACTATAGCTGTTGCGACAATTTCTGCAGAACAAATTGAAAAAGTTGAACTTAAAGCTTTGATTACTGGTCTTAAGACAGTCGGTGTAACTGACTTCTCGGGAACTGTTCCAAGCAGTGCTGTATCAAGTCTAGGTAGTACGCAATTAGATACGATACTTCTTAGCGGTTCAATGCACGTAACTATCAATCATATGATTTGGGGTAATACTAATATTAGTTCTCAAATTCCTGACTATATGGAAGGTTTAGCTTTAACTGATTTACTTTACAATATGAACAATATTATCATAAAGGCAGAAGTCAAAGCGTTTGTCTTGGCAGCTCAACAATTTGCCGGTTCTGATTTAAGTAATGTTGATTTTGATGTTGCTGCTATTACTTCATTGACTCCTGTTCAAAGAGACATCGTGTTAGACTCAATGATTGTCAGAAATATCCTTACTGATGAACTTGAAACGATGATGACCTCAGATGATCCATTTGATCTTTACTGGCCGGCTAATAGTGATTATGAACAAAGTAATCCTGCATATTTCTTAACAGAAGCTGGAATCAATAACGTTCTAACACACTACGGATTAATTTAGATTTACATCAAAAGAAAAAGAAACTTACCGTTTATTTTAGCGGTAAGTTTTTTTAAAAAAAACAGCTTAGTCATTAACAACTAAACTGTTTAGAATTTTATAGTACTTCGACATCAGTGAAGTCAAGTTCCATTGATGTTTGTCTTTCAAACATTTCAATCAGAACATGAATCTTGCCTTTATCTTGATCGATATTTTCCACTGTAACTACTTGACCTTGGAAATTACCGTTGATGATACGAACTTGTTCACCAGGTTTAACATTGAATTTTTGTACTTGTAACATACCACATTTTTTAAGAATTGGATTGATTTCATCTGGTTTAAGTGGAACTGGTTTTGTCCCGCCTCCACTACTACCTAAGAAGCCGGTAACACCTGGAGTATTTCTTACTACGAACCAAGAATCATCAGTAACGATCATTTCAATAAAGACATATCCAGGAAAAATCTTAACAAGTTTTTCTTTAGGGTTTTTATCTTTCTTGTCTGCCGGTACAATTTCTTCAGGAATCATTACTTGGAAGATTTTGTCTTCCATGTTCATTGATTCAATTCTTCTTTCAATACTGGCTTTAACTGAATTTTCTAATCCAGAATACGTTTGGACGATATACCAAAGCCGTCTCTGGCTGTTATCATTTGAATTAACCATCATTTACCCTTATTAACTACCGTAAACTAGTTTAAATAATGGATCTAATATAGCACTGAATAGATAGAACATTAACATTAAGAAGATTAAGAATGTAAACACTCTTGCACTGTTGGTAGCTAATACTTTACCTGTTGGCCAAGTTACTTTTTTCATTTCAGCTACGCTTGGTTTGATATAAGGAATCAATAGATAAACTAATACCAATACACCAATAATAACCAAGAATAATCCAGTTAAGACTCTCTTTAGAGTTGTGTTGAAGAAAAAGTCAATAACACCAATTCCTGATGTTCCTAAGATTGCAGCTAAGTTGACTGTTCCAAATTTACCTAATAAAATATATACTCCGTAAAGAATTAATACTGGTGACAAGATTGCTAGTAGCCAATTTTCAAATTTATATTCTTTTTTAAGTATTTCCATAACCTTGCTTTCGCTTTTAGGTGTTTTTAAATTAGTAGGCTTTTGCTTTTTTTCTTTAATTTCTTTTGCCATTTTATTTCCTCCTACTTACCTTCCTTATGAATGGTATGTTTTTTGCATTTTTTACAATACTTTCTTATCTCAAATCGAGTTGATTTCTCAGCTTTTTTTACTTCATAATTTCTTGATAAACATTCTGTACATATTAAAACTGTCTTATCTTTCATGTATATCAACTCACTCGCTTTATTAAATTTATCAAAAAAAGTGATAAAAGTCAAGAAAATCATGTCATTAAATGCAATTTAATTTTTTTCCTGATTCGATCTAGGGCATTATAGACTTGTTTTTCATCACAGTTAAGATATATAGCACATTCTCTAACCGATCTCTTCTCAATGATCTTCGATTGATACACTTGTTTTTCAAGTTTTGATAACGTGTTTAAAGCTCGGTAAATTTCTTGATCATGAAAATATATTTTTTCAGTTTCTTTTATTACAAAATCGCATATTATCGGTAGTTTTTCAATCTTAAAACTCGTATATCTGTTTTTCTTACCTTTATATGTGATAAGAAAATTATGAAGATTAGCTTCGAAAAATCTGGTGAATGTTCTGTTATAACTCTCATCAAATTTAATGATAGATTTATGAAGAAGCATCAAAGCTTCTTGATAACAATCGTCAAAATCATTCAAGAGGTTGAAATTTTTTATTTTTTTCGCAATAAGATATCGATATTTATCAACCATAAAATCAAACGCTTCTTCGTTTCCTTCTTTTACTAGGTTGATAACTTCAAAATCATTATAATTGCGAAAAATCATTTAGTTAAATTGCGTTTCCTTAAAATATCAAAAATAATTATTCCAGCACTGACCGAAGCGTTTAAACTATTAACTTGTCCAACCATATTAATTTTAACATTAAAATCGACTGTTTCTTTGATTAATCGGGACATTCCTTTTCCCTCGCTGCCAATAACGATACATAGCGGTCGATCGACGAAGATTGTTGAATAATCCTCTGTGGCATCAAGGCTGGTGCCGACAGCCCAGAAATTTTGTTTTTTTAGTTTTTCTAATGTATTTCTCAAATTTGTTACTTCGATTATTTTCATATGTTCTATCGCGCCAGAACTAACCTTTGAAACTACACCGCCTATTTTAACAGAACGGTTTTTAGGAATTATAATCCCTGATACACCACCCGCTTCGCAGGTTCTAATAATCGCGCCGAAATTATGAACATCAGTTATGCCATCAAGCATTATTAAAAGTGGATTGGCTTTAAAGTCCAGTTCTGCAAGAAACTCGTCTAATTCATAGGTTTTATAATCTTCAATTTCAAAAACTATCCCTTGATGATTACCTTGAAAACTATTTTTAAAATCATGTTTAGATAAAACGTTAATTTTAACGTTTTGCCTTTTCAAAAGATTGAAAAAATCAGAGTTAGTTCCTTCCATAATAAAGGCTTCTAATATTGGTTTTTTAATATCGATAATCTCTTGGCAAGAATTCTTGCCATAAATCATAACGCTCATAATCATCACCACTTATAGTTTATCACAGTTTTCTAGTTAATGTTGTTGATAAATTTATTACTCTTTATCGTTAATAATCTTGTTTTCTTCGAAATTTTTATCAATAACATTTATCGCATAGGCAAAAATTTCATCAAGCCTTTTCCAGTTTTTATCCAAATATAGATAACCGATGACAGCTTCAAAGCCAGTGGATTTATTATAGGTTTGAACATCGGAATTTTTCGGTTTATGCGAGGCGGTCTGATTTCTACCTCTTTTAAAGATTTTTTGTTCTTCTTCAGTATAAAAATTATCATACATTGAATTAGCAGCTAAAGCTTGGGATTTGGAATTAGTATAGCGAATTGCTAAGTTATGTAGATCATTAACTAAGGTATAACCTTGATCAAGGCAATATTGTCTGACTCTCATTTCGTAATAAGCATCACCAATGTAAGCTAAAGTTAAACCGTTATAAAGAATCATAAAATTCCTCTTTGTGTCAGTTTTTCTCTTAAAACATCAGCTGAGGCAAAATCTTTATTAGTTCTTGCGTTTTGCCATAGCCCATAAAGATTACGGTCTTCCTCTGTCATTGGATTAGTTACAACTTTCAACCCTAAAATATCAATCATATAATTAACTGCCTCTAGAAGTTCATTTAGATAATGAAAATCTGTCTTTTTACGCAAGGATAAATTGATGTTTTTAATAAGAGACTGTAAGGAAGTAATTGCATTTGCGGTATTGAAATCATCTGACATCGCTTCGGTAAAATTTTTGAGTTCGCTTAAGATATCGACAGAAGAAATCTTAACATGTAAATTTAAAGCTTTTCCCAAATCTAATTTTAAGAAAAGTGATTTGACTGCAGATTCCAATTTTTGCCATTCTTTAACATACATCGCAAATGATTCATCATCATAATTTAAAGGTGAACGATAGTGTGTGCTCAGCAAAAAATACCTTAGCGGCATTTTTTCTCCAACGTCTTTTACTAAAACTACGTTGCCTAAACTTTTGGACATCTTTTCGTCTTTAAAACTTAATCTACCGTTATGCATCCAATACTTTGCCAGCGAGTGGTTATGCAAGGCTTTTGATTGAGCAATTTCATTTTCATGATGTGGAAATTGCAAGTCCATTCCCCCACCATGAATATCAATTTTTTCATGGAAAATATCGTCAATCATCGATACGCATTCGGTATGCCAACCAGGCCTTCCTTTGGAAAAAGGCGAATCAAAGTTAATCCCTACATCGGTTTTTTTCCATAATGTAAAGTCTAAAGGACTTTCTTTTTTAGGATTGATATCAACGCGACTACCAGAGATTAAATCATCGATGTTACGGTTGCTCAAGCGTCCATAATCAGACACTTTTTCAACTCGAAAATAAACATCACCATCGACATTATAAGCATAATCTTTATCAATTAAATCTTGAATAAAATCAATAATAAAGTCCATATATTCAGTTACTTTAGGTTGAAGATAATCTGTTTTACAATTTAAAGCTTTTAAGTCAGAAAGAAAAGCATCGATATATTTTTGGCTGATGATTAGCTCGCTTTCATTATCATCAAGTGCTTTTTGAATAATTTTATCATCGACATCGGTAAAGTTTGAAGCGTATTTGACTACGTAACCTTGTTTTTCTAAAAACCTTCTAACTGTATCAAAAAAGACCACCGGTCTAGCATTTCCAATGTGAATATAATTGTAGACAGTTGGTCCGCAAACATACATATTTACTTTATGAGGATGAATAGACACAAATTCTTCTAATTCATTGCTGTAAGAATTGAATATTTTCATATGATCTCCTTTTTCTTTTTAACATAATAATTATAGTTTATATACTAGTATTTTTCAAGTTAAAACCCTGGTATTAGTAAGATATAAACGAAAAACGTATTATGGTTATACAATTAGTTGTTTATTAATAATGTTTTTTACAAGATTTATGCCCAAAATAAGTTGTTTTGTAATATAATAGCACTGTACTTTTAAATAAAGAAAGATGAAAATTCATGATAGAAATAATTAACCTTACCCAGATATATTGATACTGGATGAGCCAACTTCAGACTTGGACCCATTAATGCAAAATGTCTTTTTTAGATTTAATTAAAGAAGAAAAACTAAAAAGAAAAACAATTTTATTATTTTCGCATATTTTTGAAGAAATTGAAAAAATATGTGATTGAGTTGGTATTATCAAGGATGGGTATTTAATTGCTTTGGAAGATATCAAATCTTTAAAACCAAAAACAGAGGATGTATTCGAGGTTCACTTATCTGAACAAGATGATAATATTTTGAAATCGGAAATAAATGTTGTTCATATCAAAGAAAATATTTATCATGTTGTTGTCAAGAATAATTATGACTTATTTTTTTAAAGAAATGGCTAAATTCAAAGTGACAAAATTCAATTCTATTAAACAATCAATCGAAGATATTTTCATGAAGTATTATGGAGATAATCAAAATGAATAAACACTTACTGTATTTAACTTAAAATCTAATTTATTAATGTTTTTATCGTTCCTAGCCATCACCTTAATGTATTCAACAATAGCGACTGCGATGTTTGATCCCGAGGCTTCAGAGTTAATGCAACAATTCGTCGATATTTTACCGCAAGCAATGGTTAATATGATGGGATTCACAAATTTCGGCACAGAATTAACCGGCTATCTTGCAACTTATTTATATGGGTTTATCTTCTTTATTTTTCCTATGATATTTATCGTTATGCTAGGAAACAAGTTAATGGCTAAGCGGGTGGATGACTCTTCGATGGCATATCTTTTAACAACACCAAATTCAAGAGTTAAAGTTGCGTCCACACAAGTACTATCTATTATGTTAAATCTCTTCTGTTTGATTTTAATCAATGTAGTTGTGATTATCATAATTTCTGAAATTGCTTTTAAGGGTCATTTAATGATTGGCAAGTTTATTGGCTTAAATTTTGTTTTATTTGGGGTTTTAACCTCAGTTAGTTCCTTAGTGTTTTTAATCTCTACTTTAGTTTCTGATTATGGCAAAGCAGTCGGAATTAGCAGTGGGTTGATGGGATATTTGTTTATTATGAATATGATTAAAAACTTAAATGAGGATTTGAACTTCTTACGTTTTTCAACCTTTTTAAGTTTAGTTGATATCGATAAAATTATGGATTTTGCAACTTATACTTTGCTTGCTGGTAGTTTAAGTTTAGTTGTAGGGATTGTAATATATGTTTTAAGTATTATTATTTTCAACAAAAAAAGTCTTACTATTTAGGAGAATTTCATGGAGTTTGCTTTTTCGCTAGTTATACTTGCAGTGTATCTTATAATAAAAAAGTATGGAAAAAATATAAAGCCAAGAGCCGTCCACTTCACTTATAAAATTAAGGATGGTATAAATATTGATGACTTGGTTTTAACTGATAAACAATTATTAATCTATAATTATCTGAGCAAAAAATCTTATACTTATGATATTGATATTATTAAAGATTTAAATACCACAAAGGTAATCATTAACAATTTGTATGAAAAAGGGGTAATTGAAAAAATGAGTTATAAAAAGTTAGATAAGAAAGAAATTATTATTTTGGCAGTTTTGTTTTTATTGTTGATATTAAGTGCTTTTTTAATAAATTATTTTGTTTTGGTTAGAGTGAATCTTAGATATATCGGAATTTTTATCTTCATCGCATTTTATGCTTTTATCGGTTTAAATCTAGTAAATTATTTTATGCATATTGAGATTGAGTTGTTAAAAAGAATAATTGTGTTTGCTTCTAGCGGATTTTTCGTTTTCATCCTCATATTTTATATTTTTGGTGGCAGACCGTTCTTACACGCTGAGGAATATTCGAATTTAATAGAAGTTAATGAAGAAAGTTTTGTAGAAGACATCAATACCGTTGATATAGATACTTTACCGATAGTTGACAAAAGTTACGGCGCTAAGTTAGGTAGTTTAAAATTAGGTGAGTATCCTGGAATTGGATCTGAATTCCAACCAGGAGATTATTCTGATATTATCTATCATGGGAAACAATATTTAGTAGCTCCTTTAGAATATCGAGGATTTTTCAAATGGTCTAGTAATAATGATGTCGGAACACCAGGATATATTTTAATTGATAAAGTAACTTCGGAGACTACTCTTGTAAATCTAAGAGAAACTAGTGGAGAAGGAATGAAGTTTGTGCCTTCTGCTTTCTTCAGCCAAGACTTACAAAGACATGCATACTATAATGGCCTTAATAAATATCGACTAGAAAATATTTTCTTTGAAATTGACGAAGAAGGAAATCCATATTATGTAATGCAATATTCATTACCGACAATTTTCATTAACGGTGGCGATAAAATCAATAAAATAGCGGTTGTAAACGCAATGAATGGTGAAGTAAATATTTACGAACCTACAGAAGTTCCTAGTTGGGTAGAAAGTGTTTATCCTAATGGCTTAATCTTTGAACATTTAAATTATTGGGGTTCTTTACAAGATGGCTGGTTAAATAGCGTGTTTGCTCAACGAGGAGTATTGCAGACTTCAACCGGTACAAGAGTGATCATGAATGAAGGAGAATTATTTTATTTTACCGGTTTAACAAGTG
This sequence comes from Caryophanales bacterium UBA2298, assembly GCA_002345425.1. GTDB lineage: Bacteria > Bacillota_I > Bacilli_A > Izemoplasmatales > Hujiaoplasmataceae > UBA2289. Next base: position 29,168 of record DDWA01000014.1, read on the forward strand.
CTGGTAATGATGAATCTACAGTTGGTTTCGTTTATGCTAATATGAGAACTAAGGAAACCAGGCTCTTTAGATTTTCCGGCGCAACAGAGGATGCAGCCATGAATAAAGCTTTAACTTTAATTCCGCAAAACAACATCTCAACTTCTTTTCCAATACCCTTGAATGTTCAAGATACGCCAACTTACTTTATTTTGATTAAGGGTGAAGACGGTAGAATTTTAAGATATGTTTTCATAAAAATCCAAGATTTAGAGTTCTATACAATTGCTGAAGTTTCTAAAGCCGATGCTTATAACAGGTATTTAGTCAAACTAAATGAAGACGATGATACTGTAGCTACTGAAGTAACGGGTGTTATTGATAGCATAAGCTCATATGTTGTTGAAGGAAATACTGTTTACTGGATTGAAGTTGATAATAATTTATATATGATTAATGTCGCTAATTTCACTAGTGAACAAATGCAATACTTCATCTCAAAAGATGTCGGTGATTCAATTGATTTATTTGTTGTTGATTATACTGTCGTTGATTTTGGTGAATAAATAAGCAAAACAAAAAGGTCACTTCTATTGTGACCTTTTCTTCTTTTTTACTTTGGTTAACTTTCAGTTACTATAATCTCACTATATTGGCAGCTTGAGGTCCTCTATCTCCATCAACTACGTCAAAACTAACTTCTTGACCATTTTCTAAAGATTTGTACCCGTCGCCTTGGATTGCTGAGTAGTGTGCAAAAATGTCGTTCCCTTTTTCATCAGTAATGAAACCATAACCTTTTTCTGCGTTAAACCATTTTACTGTTCCGTTCATTTAAATCTCCTTTTTTATTTTTAATGCTACCTTATTATAACTTCTATTAAAAAAAATTGCAAGTCATAAATACTGGAGCTCTATTGATCTTGATTATCTTCTTCCTCAGATGAGTCTTCTTCAGTTAAGCCTTGTTCTAGGCCAACGTTTTTAATTTCCGAGAATTTTGAAGAGATTTTCTCTACTCTAAAATTCACTGAATCGCTATTTTTCTTCACAGAATCGATGGCTCTAGATAATTTAGACCACTCATCGCCAAACCTTCTAAATTCTTTGCTTAATTTAATTAATTCATCAGTGATCAATTTAGTATATTTGTTTCTTTCAGAATCGATAATAAAGGCTTTAAATGATGATAACAGCGGAATGATTGTTGTTGGAGAAACAATGGTTACATATTTGTCTCTGGCATATTCAACAATGTTTTGAAGTTGAGAATGAAGAAGAGCTAATATCCCATCACTAGGCACAAACATTAAAGCGTATTCAGTTGTTTGTGGTGGATTGATATATTTTTTAGCAATGTCGGTAATATGCTTTTTAACCTCTTGGCCAAACTGCGAAATAAGTTTCTGTTCTTCTTCTTTGGTGAGATCTTTATTATCAAATAGTTTCGAGTAAGAAGTAAAAGGAAATTTTGAATCAATCGCAATCATACCATTAGGTTCAGGCATGAAGATTACAGCATCGGCACGAACAATTTCCTTGCCATCACGAATGGTATACTGTGTTTGATAAAGTTTATCATTATGACCATAGATAGAATATAACAATTGGTTAAGCTGATATTCACCATATGATCCACGTGCTTGATTGTTAGAAAGAATATTTTTTAAAGAAATCATCTCTTCTGAAAGACTCTGAATATTTTTCTGAGCTTCATCGATGACTTCAACTCTTTTAGCTATATTAACAAAGGTTGTATTGGCATCTTTAAACCCTTTATCCAGTCTTTCTTCAACTTTTTCGTTAATATTGTTCATTCTTTTATCAATTGATTCAGTCAATTCTTTAAATTCAAAATTGAAGCGGAGATTTAATTTTTCTTGAAAATCAGACATTGTCTGATATAACTTTTCTTTTAATTCGGAAATATTTTTATTGGATAAATCTCCGGATGACAATAATTGGTTGTTAACTTTGTTTGTCATATCCATTAAATTCGTATTAATATAATTGGAAATGGCTATTTCCAATTGATTAAGTTCGGTTTTCAAATTATCCCCGATATTCTTTTTTTTACGATCTAAAACATAGTTGATAATTACTAGGGTTAGAGTAATAAACACTAGTACCAGTACTGTAATTAATATAATTCTTTCAAAGTCACTCAATTTTTCTCACTCCTTTAAAACATCGGGCTAAAGAGGTTAAACCAGCCTTGAACAATCCGTTTCAAGATAAAGCGCTTTTGCCACTCTTCTAAATTTACACTCACTGATTTAGTTAAATCGTCTTTGAAACTATTAACCAAATCTTTAACTGCGTCATTTTCAAAAATGCTTGTTACTTCAAAGTTTAAATGGAAGCTGCGCGGATCGAGATTAACCGAACCTACACTTGCTACTTTGTTATCAATGATTAATATCTTAGAATGAACAAATACATCTTTATATTCATAGATTTTTACACCTATTAAAAGTAGTTGTTCATAATAAGACTGTGTTGCAAATCCTACTGTGAAATAATCATGTTTCCCTGGTACTAAAAGTTCAATTTTAACTCCAGATTTAGCAGCAATTTTTAATGAAGCCATTAATTCTGGTTCGATAATTAAATAAGGCGTCACAATCTTAATTGTTTTTTTTGCTCGAGATATCATTTTTAAGTAAACATCTTTAATAAGTCCATTTTCAAAATCAGGTCCCGACTCAATAACGCTAAAAAAGCCTTGGAAATCGATTTTTGTTTTATCAAGCGGCTTATCTAAAACATCGCAAGTTATATAATACCAATCTTTCACAAAGACATTTTGAATACTAGAAACACCGTTACCTTTCATCATTACATGAGTATCTCGCCAAAAGCCATATTTAGGACTGCCATGATTATATTCATCAGCTAAATTCATTCCACCAACAAATCCAATTTTCCCGTCGATGACAATAGCTTTACGGTGATTTCTGAAATTAACGTTTGAGTTAAAAATAGAAATGGTCTGAGGATCAAATATCCCAATTTTTACTCCTGATTTTTTCAAATTTTTCATGTATACTCGTTCTAGATGCTTATTTGAACCAAAGTGGTCATAAATCAAGTAGATATCTAATCCTAAAAGTGCTTTTTCCTTAAGAATATCTAAAACTGTTTTACCGATTTTATCGTTTTTAACAATATAGAATTCCATGAAAATATAATCTTGGGCTTTTTTTAATTCTTCGATAAGTTTAGGAAAAAATCTGTCACCGTTATCAAGAATTTCAACATAAGTGTCATCTTTATAAATGGCTCTTCCTGTAGTGTTTCTAATAAACTTAAAGATATCTCCATACTCATAACTTTTATATTCAATCGGTGCTGTTTCTTCTAGTCCTAAAAAGGCTTTTTGTGCAATCAATGGTCTTGTTTTCCAAAATTTTCGGATTTGGAAGTCACGAGCGAAAATATAATATAAAAACACACCTAAAATTGGATTCAAGACAATGATAAGAATCCAATAACTCTTGTTATAGGCATAAGTTGGTTTTAGAAGAATTCTAATAACAATTCCTAAAGCTAAAAACCAAAAAAGACCAGTCAAGATATAAAGCGCAGTTTTAGAATGGAGAATTGAGGCTAAGGAAGTAATATAGGTGTATTGTAAAAGTGTAATGGTATAAACAAATACTCCGACAACTCCTAAAGCGACAATAACAAATATTCGTTTCATTTAATTAACTCCTAAATCTATAATAATTGTACCATATTTAGCAAAATATGTATATTGAATATAAGGAATAGGAAATTTTAAAAAATATAAAAATCACTAGTTATCAAATACTAGTGATTTCAATAAATTACAATTCAATGATTTTTGCTTTTTTAGCAAATTTTCTAACGGAGTTAATTGCCGAAATGCAATTTCTTTTTTCCGGATAGATTTCCCCGGTGAGAATTAACTGATTTGTTGAAGAATAAAGATTGAACTGATAACGGTTCTGTTTATCTTTTCCTAGGGTAAAACGATTTTCTAGAATTGCTTTTTTTATTGTTTCTAAACCTTGTTTAGCAGATGCTTTAGAGGCATAATTTGTTGAAACGAAAAGCACCTGAGCGTTATTAGCTTTCAATCTTACATAATAATTCCCGTTTTCTTGGTAAATTTCATATTTACCAGTAGAAACTTCATCAACTTTTTCGATATCAATTAGTTCTTCGCGAATTTCATTTTCAGGAATTGACTTTAGAATATCAACTTTTTCAGTATTATAGAATTTTTTTACAGATTCTACAGAAGATTCAGCTTGTTTTACATTCGGATAAAATTCACCAATAATAATTACTCTAGCTTTGTTGGAATTATACAAGACAAATTGAGAAAAATCACTTTTGTCTGTGTAAATATCAAAGATACCTCCATCAACATTCTTTTTAAATGTTTCAATCCCTGATAATGCGCCTTTTTCAGAAGTATACCTGAACGATACAGCTAAAATCTCTCCGTTTGAGGCTTTTAAGCGAAACTTAAATGAGCCTGCTTCTGGGTAAATTTCATACTTTCCGGCATATTTAGTAACTGGTTCTTTCTTCTTTGTTGTTTTTTGAGGTTCTTTAACCTTTGAAGCTTGATCTATTGCATTTACTTTTTCGGGTTCTGTTTTTTTACTGTGTCCAATTTTTGGAGAAGTATCTTTTTCGTAAGCTCTCTCAACAGTCGATTCCATTGGGCGATTTGGGTTGATAGTTACAGGATTAGCAGTAATGTTCTCGTCTTTGCTCTTTGTCGCAAACTTAGCATTGTCATCACTTTTCTTTTTCTTTTTAAAAAACCAACACATTTTTTTCACCTCTTTATAATTTAATTATAACAAATTTTGATTACTTTTACATTACACTTTGATTATACGGCAATGAAATTTTGTTTACAAGTTATTTGCTGACAATAATGAAAAGAACAAAAATAATTCTTACGAATTATACTTTTAAAACGATTACTTACTAAATAAGTAAGTACGCTTAGGCGTGTTCCAACCTCTAGACCCTATCCAACCGGCTTCAGGCTTACCTTTTCTCAATATATTCAATGCTGCATTTAAATCTGCATTGATTAGCACATTATCTTTACTTATATATAATCCTCTTTTTATCCTTCTACCACTAAAGCTTTCTT
>DDWA01000043.1 GCA_002345425.1 Caryophanales bacterium UBA2298
CTGATTCTAATACTTCTTTTTTGAAAGTTTCTGTTGTAACTTTAACTGGCATAATTTAAATCCTCCATCACAAATTAATATATTTTTTACCTTACCTATTTTAACAAAGTAATTCTGTTATTCCAAATGATTTGCTTTCAACTTAAGAAAAATCTTTTTCATCGATTCTAAAAGTAGTCCATTCCGACATCGGACGAGCTTTTTTACTCAAGTAAAAATCAATTGCCGGTTTATTCCAATTTAAGCAAACCCATTCCATTCTTCCACAGTTATTTTCTTTGGCAATCTTTAATAAATGTTCAAATAAAGCTTTACCAATTCCTATTTTGCGGTATTGTTCGTGAACATATAAATCTTCTAAATAAAATCCTTTTCTACCTTTAAAAGTAGAATAATTATAGAAGAATAATGCAAAACCGGCTGGATTATTGTCTAAAAAAGCAATAATTACATTTGCACTTTTTTCGATAAAGATGCTTTGGTATATATCATCTTTAGTTGCAATAACTTGATCACTCAATAATTCATAATCAGCTATGCCTTTGATAAACTCTAAGATTAATTCACTCTCACTCGGTTTTGCATATCTTATATCTAAATTCATTGAACTCTCCTTAAAAACTTACTTCTTAAAATTAATTATACCTTATATTTAATATTAATTCATTTGTCCGGCATTAAAATCAAAAAAGGCTTAATTGCTTGCCAGAAAGTTTCTTTTTTTCTAGTATTTCTAGATAACTAAAATAAATTTTATCTGCTAATTCGGATAATGTAACATCATTTGTATCTATAATTAAATCTAATCCGTCAATTTTCTTTAAATTAAATTCTTCTCGGTCAGCTTCAATTCTTTTTTTAATATCTTCAGAAAAGTCTTTTCGTAATTTCATTCTCTTAATTCTCGTCGCTTCTTTTGTTTTTAAAAATATCGCTACAATTTGACAATCGCTTTGTTCTAAGAATGATTTTAGCCCTTGAGGTTCCAAGATGATAAACTTATCATCGGCTATCTCATTTTTTGGTGTTCCGTAAAAATTATTATTATAAATCGCCGTTTCAAGAAAGTAACCTTCTCTTTTTAATTGTAAAAATCTCGCCTTACTGAGAAAATGGTAGTCAAACCCATCTATTTCATTAATTCTTTTCTTTCTTGTAGTACAGGTCACAACTCGAGAAATCGGATAGCGATTTATCATAATTTTAGCTGATTCAGTTTTTCCTGATGCGCTTGGGCCAATAAGAACTAACATCAATCTTTCTCCTTAATTTACTAATTGATTATATTATACCAAAATCTTCCAATTGTGAAAAGTTGAAAATAGATTTATTAAAATTTAAAATAGATTTGTAAAAAACAACTAAAAGTAGTATAATATCACCGATATTTTTACATTGGGGAGAGTCTTATGAAAAAAAGAAAATTGTCACCTTTTGCAGTAGTTGCTTTAAGCTTTTTCGGCATTATTGTAGCTGGCACATTACTCTTAAAATTACCTATATCAACTCAATCAGGAACACCTTTATCTTGGGTAGACTCGCTTTTTATATCTACTTCGGCTGTTTGCGTTACTGGTTTATCAACAATACCTAATATCGCTGAAACATTATCGGTTTTTGGAAAAATTGTTTTAGCTTTACTTATTCAAATAGGCGGTTTAGGAATAGTAACAATTGCTATTTATGTACTAGTTGTATTAGGAATTAAAATTGGTGTTACTGAAAGATACGTGTTAAAAGAAGCGTTGAATCAACATCACTTAGGCGGTATGATCAGATTAGTTAGATCAATTGTTTTTACCTCATTAATAATAGAAAGTTTTGGGTTTGTCATTAATTTTATTGTTTTTATTCAAGAATTTTCATTTATTAAAGCCATTGGACATGCAGCTTTTCATACAATATCATCATTTAATAATGCCGGTTTTGATATATTAGGAAATTCTTCTTTACAAAATTATAGTTCTAATGTACTGCTTAATATTAATACAATGGTAATGATAATTATCGGTGGTATCGGCTTTATCGTAATTAGAGATATTATTGAAAAGAAGTCTTTCAAAAACTTAAGTATTTACTCAAAAATAGTTCTAAAAACCACTTTAGTATTAATTATTACAGGAACTTTAATTATTAAGTTATTCGAATATAATAATGTTACATGGCTAGAAGCGGCTTTTCAAAGCGTAACAACAAGAACTGCTGGTTTTTCTACTGTTAATATTAGCATGTTCTCTTACACAACTTTAGTTGTGATAATAATTTTCATGTTTATTGGCGCTTCACCTAACTCCACCGGTGGTGGTATTAAAACAACTACTTTATTTATTATGTTTAAATCAATTACTAGTTTCTTAGCTGGTAAGCCCTTTATAACTCACAAAAGAAAGATTGAAGATCAGAATAAAAACAAAGCTTTTGTTGTCGTTACTCTAGCATTTGCGGTTACGATATTCATGTTCTTAATCGTCTCTTTAATTGAGGCAAATAATACAACATATAATATGACTTTTATCGAAGTTTTATTTGAATCATTCTCAGCTTTCGGTACAGTTGGGTTATCAATGGGAATTACACCATATTTATTACCTGCTTCAAAAGTACTTCTATCGATGTTGATGTTTATTGGTAGATTGGGACCAATCACTATCTTTGGTATTATGAATAAAAACTGGGGTCATCCAGAAATTTCACATGTAAACTATGCAACGGAGAAAATCTTAGTTGGTTAAAAAACAAAGTCAGACGAAAATGTCTGACTTTTTTATTTTGAATAGTTTATTGCTTTTTCCTGTAAAATTTCAAGTTCTTCTTTTTTAAATAATTTTTCACTTAATAAAGCTCCAAGCACGAAAACAATAAGCATTGTGAGGTTTATTACCATTGAAAATTTAAAGCCGATTGTCGTGATTTGATAAAAGACAATCGGTAGTTTAAGTGAACTCCACACCATTAAAAAGAACAGTACATTAGAATATTTGGCTCCCTTTTTAAGCATAATCAATGCTAATGGAAAAGCAGCTAGAGTCGGCCCCGCTGAGAATGCACCCAAGAAGAAAGCTAAAGCCATTCCTTTAATTCCTGAATTGTTACCCATCAATTTTATAACAGTTTCACGATCAACCCAAACATCAAATAAACCGATCAAAACGAATATTGGAGGAACAATCATCAACATACTCAATACTTGATCCCAAGTGTTAGCGAATGCTTTATAAGTTAATGTTATATCGATTATACTGATTATTATAAGCATTAATACCAATAATATTAGGAATTTGTTTTTCTTAATGAATTTCATCATCTTAATACACCACCAATACAACTAGAATAACAATTATAGCACCGATAAATGAGATAAGATTTCTAAGTATTGCTGATTTTTTGCTAAAAAGTTTGCTTTCAGCACTATAATAGACCAACCCAACGCTCATCAATGCTACTAAAAATCCTGCAACTTGAGGATATGCGGCTCCATTAGCCAATAACTCTACTCCCAATGGATAAGCTACAAATGGTGGCATGAATGTAATACTCCCGATTACAAGACCGGAAAGATATCCTAACAGACCACTTTCAGGTCCTAAAACTGATGATATGAACTCAGGTGTAACTATCGCAAGTAATATACCAATAAATAGAAATAATGGTAATAAAACAGGCATTAACTTAATAAAACTTTTGGCACCTTTAATTAAACCTTTTTTTGTTTTCTCTTTATCTATGATAAAAGATATCAACAAAAGTAAAGCTGTAATTGCATATAATATGTAAGCTTCTATTGACATAAAAATCTCCTCTTTTTTAACCTAATATCATTATACAAGAACTAATAAATAAATCCTAACGAAAGGCAAGAACAAAAATAATTCTTACGAATTATACTTTTAAAACGATTACTTACTAAATAAGTAAGTACGCTTAGGCGTGTTCCAACCTCTAGACCCTATCCAATGTTTTATATTACTATATAATTATGTAAATACAATTTCCTAAGAAATAAAAAAAGACCGCGATTTGCGGTCTTATGCGTGGAATCGTTTTTTTATTTCGTCTTTTATTGATTTTGGAAAGAAAAAAATTATAAATAGCAAAATAAATATTGCTAGCGCAAACGCCGTTATAGCCGGCCAAACAATTGTTATTATACCAGTAAACACTAAAATTATCGGTACTAAAGATAAAATCGCAATTGTTAATAAATAAAGTATATAATCGCGATAATCTATTCGTTTAATCAAAATAATTCCCGATATTGCTAAATTACATACAGATAATAATATTGGCATTAAATAGTTATACGACCAGCCAATTTGTAACGACGCTTCGTCAATTAAGATTAATAGACCAATCAATAAAAATGTTAAAAATACAAAGCGAAAAGCAATATTTTGTCTCGAAAAAATACCGACACTGATTAAAATCCAGAAAAAGAAAATACTGCCAATTGGGATTAATGACCATAGATTACCATTATAACTAGCAAGATTTATAATTAACAAAATAATCATTGAAACAATCGTAACAAACATTATTATTTTTTTGGTAATTGGGTATATCTTTCTGTTAGCAGAGACATATTCAGGATACTTTTCAATTAAATCTGGTGAAGGTTCTCCTTCTAAAACTTGTTGGCAAAGAGGGCAATAACTATTAAAGGTATCTATGGTTATTTTACACTTATCACAATACTTCATTTTAGTATTCCTCCACATAATTACTTTCAATTTCAACATCAATGCCCAAATCGGTAAAATGTCTAAAGAATTCTCTTTCAATCGTGGTTTCAACTATCGATCTTGTAAAGCTAATTTTCAAGCGATCTTGGTAGGACATTATGGAGCAATTAACCGTGTTGAATTTACCGGCATACACTGCTGCAGTAACATCAAAAACAAATGGCTGCATAGATTCAGGGAAATCTACTTTGCCAATATTTGTTAAACTCATCGTATTTAATTTCATACCCAACATATTGTAACCTATTTTAAGAGCATATTTTTTCAAGAAATAAGGAGTAAATCTTAAAAAAATGTTCTTCTCAAATTTAACGTTTTCACTCATTTTTCTAATTAGTTCACTCTTAGTCATGCCTTTTTCGAATTGTTCTTTAACAAAAATTTTTAAATCTTCGAAACTTATATCGTCTTCTGTCATTACCATGCCTACTTTAACGAAATTAGAGAAATTTCTTAAAGTGTTAGACGGAAAATGCTTTCTTAAATTTACGGGAACAAAAATTTTAACTGGAGCTTGATTACTTTTAATTTGGCCTCGGTATTGTATCTGAGTTATATAAATTGTATACATCATTAAAGCGGCAAAATATTCTGTAATTGTCATTTTATTTTCTCTTGCCAACCTAATCATTCTTGAAGTTGACATTGTTCCTGATATGATACCAGTTAAATCTTCAGATAAAGGAGATCCTTTAATTCTATAAGCTCTTTTTTCAGGAACATGTTTTTTATTTTTCTTATCATAAAATTTAGTGTTTGCATCTTCATATTCTTCCATGCTAGGTCTTTGGTTCTTTGTTGGGACAAGATTATCTGGTTTTATATCTTTTCCTACTAAAACTAAATACTCATATGTCAAAGCCTTTAAAAACTTTATTACGCCAGCTCCATCAGCTAGAGAATGAAACATTTCAATGATGATATCAGTATTGCGATACATTACTCTAAATAAATATCCATTGTTTTTCTTTGGGCTAATTTCTCCACAAACATAATGTTTTAATTCTTCAACGTGAAAAGGTTTGGAATTATAATCAAAATAACTCCAAAAAAGACCTTTTTTCAATTTTACTTTAAACATAGGATACCTAGCAAGAATTGTGTCGACAGTTTGTTGTAAAAGGACATTGTCAATTTTTTCTGTCAAACTAATAGCCACACGGAAAACATTTGTTTCTCTATGGCTCGATACTTCAGGAAATATTTTTCCTGAGTTATCCATTCTAAACCAAGTCTCATGTCTTGATTGTTTATTCATAATCAACACTCCAATTGCTTATTAATAAAATCATAAATTATGCGCCAAGCTGATCTTGAAGAAGCCATTTTATTAAATCCTAAAGGAAAAACATGAAACATTCCTTCATAATTATGGACTTCAGCATTTTCTACCTTTTCCGCTAGGTCGAGTGTATCAGACTCTATAAGTTCATGGCTACCAACAAACATCAATAAATCGCTAAAACAAATATATTCTCCATATTTCGGTGAGATGTATGGATGGCGCAAATCATTATTCCCTGTATAAGCTTTTTTATCTAAAGGTTTTGTGCCTTTGCCAAAAAAAGGATCTTTATCTAAATTTTTTTGATAAGATATTCCTTCATCTGCTAAATCAGTCCAAGCTGACATTGTAACCATTGCTTTAGGCAATGTAATTTGCTTGTCTTTTAAAGCCAATCCCATAGCTAAAGTTAACCCTCCACCAGCTGAATCACCAGCAACAATTATATTTTCTGGCTTATATCCGTTTGCTAGCAAGTATTGATATAGAGCTATGCTTTCTTCTAAAGCTTTTGGAAACGGATTTTCAGGAGCCAAAGAATAACATAAGGAAAAGACTTTTAGGTTTCTATTCGATTTCAGATACTTCTTTGCGACTTTACGATAAGTGTCATTATAACCAGATACATAAGCTCCACCATGCAGTTGTATTAGCGCGTATTTTTGTTCTTCATTTTTATAAAATACTGTTTCAGTCTTCACCCCATCAATATCAATAAATTGATAATCAATTTTTCTGCCGTATGAGTAATGTTTTGATAGAATGTTTGTGAATATATACTTGAATTTGAAATTATATCTTTCTCTAGCTGCTTTAAATTTAAAACCAAATTTAACTAAACAAACGCCAAATTTATCTGAGAGTTTTTGTTTGTGGAATATATATCTAGCCATTTAGTCACCTCTAAGTTTATTATACCACAGATAGATAAACTACAAGTATAAGAACAAAATTATTTTAATTTAAGACTCTTTGGCTTATAATAGATATGTAATTACTTTTTCAGGAGGTAAATTAATGAGCGTACTAGAAAGATTTTTAAATTATGTCAAATTTGATACTCAATCAAAAGTTGATACTGAGGATTATCCTTCTACTAGCAAACAATTAGTTTTGTTAAATTATTTGGTTGAAGAATTGAAATCACTAAACATTGACACCACTATTGATGAATATGGATATGTTATCGGAAAGATTAAATCTAATGTTAAAGAAAGCACTAAAACAATAGCTTTAATTGCACATGTTGACACTTCTCCAGATGCAAGTGGGAAAAATGTATCAGCAAGAATTGTTAAGAACTATGATGGTGATGTTATTGTTTTAAATAGAGAAAATAATGTCCTATTAGATCCCAAAATATTCCCTAATCTAAAAGATAAAATAGGTGATGATTTAATCGTAACAGATGGTACTACTTTGTTGGGTGCTGACGATAAATTAGGTGTTGCAGAAATTATGGACTTTGCTGAATTTGTTATGAAAAACCCAAGTTATCTTCACGGTGGAATAGTAATTGTTTTTACTCCTGATGAAGAAGTTGGTAATGGAACCAAATTCTTTGATACTAAGAAAGTAGGTGCTGATTTCGGTTATACTTTAGATGGGGCAAAAGTTGGCGAAATAGCTTATGAAAACTTTAACGCAGCAACAGCAAAAGTGTTTATTAATGGTAAATCAGTACACCCAGGATCAGCTAAAAACAAAATGTTAAGCGCAATTGATGTTGCTTATGAGTTTAACAACATGCTGCCAAAGTTTATGAGAGCTGAAATTACTGAAAATTATGAAGGATTCAATCATTTGCTTCATATCAATGGCGCAGTTGAAAAAACTGAAATGACATATATAATTAGAAATCATGATAAAGATATTTTCGAAAAACAAAAAAAGGATTTCTATCACAATGAAGAATACTTAAACAAAAAATATGGTATTAACACTATCATTGTAAAAATAACTGATTCATACTATAACATGCGGGAAATTCTCGATAATAATCAAGATATTGTTAATATTGCAATTAAAGCAATTAAGAATAATGGTTTACATCCAATTATAGAGCCAATTAGAGGAGGTACTGACGGAGCCAGATTAACTTTTATGGGCTTACCTTGCCCTAACTTAGGTACTGGGGGTTACAATTTTCATGGACCATTTGAGTACGCTTCTATAAAAGAGATGAATTTAGCTGTTGAAATTATCAAATCTATCGTAACTAAAATTGTTAATATATAATTTTTTTATTAAATTTAAAAGCGCCTAAAAGTCAGACTTTAAGCGCTTTTTTTATTTAAATTATCTAGTTTTTTATAACCATTTCTTGTATTTGAAAAATCCCATCATTAACAGAAAAATAATAAAACAAAGGCCGATAAAAATCCATGTTCCATTAGGATTGTTAAAAATTTCCATATAAACAAAATTCATTCCAAATACACCAGCTAAAAACGTCATAGGAATAAATACCGCTGAGAAGATTGTTAAAATTTTCATAATCGAATTCGTTCTTTCGCTAATATTATTCATATGCATGTCATATAAATTTTTTATATTTTCCCAGTCTAGATTAAGTCGATCATTCAATCGATATAAATGATCAATTAAATCTTGGTAATATTTCTTCAAATTAGAAACTTGAGGATTTTTATAGATGTCTTCGATAAAATCTAAAGAATCAACAAGAGAGAAAATATTAGTTTTTAATAATAATATTTCTTTTCTAATTTGATGCAACTCATCGATGTTTTTAATTTTGCCATATAATATCTTTTCTTCCCATGAAAGCAGTATATCTGTAATCTCATGCTCAAACATTGTGTTAGCATCAACAAGAGAATCAATTATTGTGTAAAATAAAAAATTGGCTTTATGATTTCTGATTTTGCCTAAATTAGAGGTAAGTCTTTCTTCGATGATATTGAGAATTCCAGGCGGATATTCATTAAATGTAAAAACCATATTATCTTTAAGAATTATTGAAAGATATTCGTGCTTGTAGTCATTATCTTTTACATCAAGGGCAGATACTTTGATAATTGCGAATAAACCATTTTCAATCTCTTCAATTTTTGATCTTTGCATCAAATTAAAAATATCTTCAATAATCAAAAAATCTATATTAGCTGAAGTTAATTCCTGAGCAATTCTTTCAGAATCGCTTAATCCGTTAACTCTAATCCAAACTTGAGCATTTTCGAAAGGCTCGTTTTCAGTTATCCTCGACTCATCATAATAAATTTTTCTAATTTCTGTTTCAATTTTTTTCTCACTAGTATTAAATATTGTTCCTGGGGGTAATGCTTTTTTAAAATTCATAAACTTTTTACCTTCCTATTCTTTAATTAGAGTTAAAAGATATGATATAATACTCATAAGAGGTTGTTATGAAAAAAAGATACTTATTTATCCCTATTATAGTTATATCTTTTGTAACACATCTAATTTTATATTATTTTGTTTTTGATGAAATCAATCCATTGGTTTCATTCCTTTTAACTGTACCTTTTTATGTTATAGTTTACGTATACTATCGGGAAACAAAAATGGTCGTTACATATTGCTTTATTTCAATCTTCACAACACTCTCATTTTGGGTTTTTATGAGCTTATTAAACTATTATTCATTGGGTGCTCCCAATATGAGGCTGATTGGCATGGTTTCATTTTTTGGTTCAATCATTAATATGATAATTGGTTTTGGGATAGTTCTCCAAGCAAATAAAAACAAATTTATTGCCCTTAGCTTCTTGTTTTTTTCTGTGATTAATTTCTTTTTCGCTTCATATTATAACTTCTTTTTAGTTGATTTGTTATCTTCTATCTTCGGTCCAAACCAAACAGATGTTGCAGATGCTTTATTAGTACTTGAAATAATTTATATAAGTTTACAAGCTATTATCGTTATATTACAATCAATTATAGTTTACATTTTCGATAAAAATCAAGATATGGATAAGTTAACGTTCTTGACTCAAGAAAAATAAAATGTGATTATAATTTCGGACAATCCATAAGCTATTAAATTGGTTAGTAATATAAATGAAATGATTTTTATACCGGAATACACTTTGAATAATCTTTTTATTAAGATATTATACTCAAATAAACTGATGGTGAAGATTAATAATACAGTGGTGTAAAAACTTAATCTACCAAACAAAATATCATGAGTGAATATTACATAAAAATAAATAGGACTTATTATCAAAACAATCGCTATAATCAATTTAAGTTTAATGTTTTTAAAAATTAATGAAGTCAGCAATTTGACTACTAAAATTAGAGATGAAAAACCAATAATTTCTAGGATAAAATAAAGTGTGTTTTCAAACATTTTATTCATCCTCATTTTTTAATATCAATAAACCAAAGATTAATGATATTAACACAAATAAAAGGCCAAAAAATATAGGGACGAGACTGACAAAGATACTAAGAATATTCATTTTTATTTATGGTAATGCAAATGAACATCTTTTGCAATTTCAAACAATTTTTTGGCTTCAATCAAAGTCAATTTTCCTAATCCCAGTTTTTTTACTTTCAAAAATTCGGTGCCTTTATACTTTTCGACATATCTATCTTCTATTAGTTTAAAATTATCAAATTCATCATCGATGTATTTTGTTATAACAACAACATCTTCTACAACACCCGTTTCATTTAACCTTTTATAAGGAAATTCTTTTATTTTTGAGTAAGGGCTTAAATGTTCAGTTAAATGGATTGAAGTACAACTGGTAAAGTCAGTACCTATAAATAATATTTTACCCTCATTTTCCATGAGTTTAAAAAGAGGATTGACCATCTTTCTTTCATCTAAATCATGATTTAACCAATTCTTGTCTTTTGTACTATTAAGTACTGACATCGCTGTTATTGGATGGTTTGTTTTTGTAACACTTTTGTATTTACAAAAAAGTTGAGCTACTTTGCCTACTCTTTCAGGAATAAACAAATCTTTATCAAAGATTCTTCGCTTATCGTTGATT
This sequence comes from Caryophanales bacterium UBA2298, assembly GCA_002345425.1. Classification (GTDB taxonomy): domain Bacteria; phylum Bacillota_I; class Bacilli_A; order Izemoplasmatales; family Hujiaoplasmataceae; genus UBA2289. The sequence goes on from DDWA01000043.1 coordinate 11,019, forward strand.
AGTTGATGCCACTCTTTAGGCACAGGAGGATTAATCCATTCACTTGGATCAGAAAACTCACCGTTATGAGCCATCATGATTACTACGCCGTCAGTAACTGTCTCTAATAAACTATCACAAATATCATATTCTTTATTAATAATATAACCAAGACTTGAAACTGACGAATGAACTTCTAAACAAGAATCAGATTTGATTCCAAGTTCTTTATAAGCATTAATAAAATCTGCTTTTGTGATTGGTGATTTAGTTTTGTCAATTAAATCAACTAATTTTTTATACATAGTCACTCTCCACATACTTATTTTAACATAACTAGACCTTTTTAATATAGAAAAATCGGGTTTTTTATGGTATTATAAAATACTGACGGAGGTAGACTAATGACAAGAAAACGGATTATTTACTTTATTTTAATTATATCAGGTATTGGAGCGGTAATCTTCAATCAGTTTTTCGACAGTAGTTACTCGTTATTGGTTTACGCTTTATACATACCTTTTCATGTAATAAGTTTAATATTTTATCGGGAATCAAAAATGATAACGACTTATCACGCTTTGCAGATTGCAAATTTATTTGGATATTTCATGTTAATGCAATTTGGGGGTTTATTTTTTAGAATATTTGGACTTATTTCGTTTATAGGAACAACATTAACGATTTTAATAGCTTTTGGTGTGATACTACAACATAAAACTTATAAAATAAATGAAAAAAGTTTTATGTGGTTCAGCGTATATGGTCTTATCTTCTTTTCTATTTATCAACCTTATATCCTGAATTTGTTAGCTAGTTTCTTCGGTACTTTACCGATGCAAATTAGAGCTACAGCCAATGCTTTTTACATGGTTAGAACAGTGTTGCTTGGTACTAATGTAATATTACAATTATTATGCGTCCATCATAATGAAATAAACATCTATTTAGAAAAATATTATCAAAAAAATAAAAAAGAAACTAACAAAGTAACTGACCTACCATTTTTTGATTAAATATATTCATTAACATTGGAGAAACTCTATTATGAATCAATTTCTTAGTAAAAAACAAGCTGTTTATGCGAAAAACGGAGCGGTGGTAACATCGGAAGGTCTAGCGGCGCAAGCGGGTCTTGAAATCTTAAAAAAGGGCGGAAATGCAGTTGATGCAGCTGTAGCTACAGCTGCTTGTTTAACAGTTGTTGAACCTTGCAGTAATGGAATTGGTAGTGATGCATTTGCTATCATTTACTTTAAGGATCAATTATACGGTCTTAATGCTTCGGGACGTAGTTCAAGAAACATTTCTATTGAAAAAGTCAAAAATTTAAAACATGAAACTATGCCTAAATTCGGTGTAATTCCTATTACCGTTCCCGGTACCCCGAAAGCCTGGGCAAGACTAATAGAGAAATTTGGTAATCTTAGCTTGATAGAAGTCCTTGAACCTGCTATAAAACTTGCTAGGGATGGTTATTCTATTGGTCATAATGTCGGTTTGTATTTTGAACATGGTATAAAACGTTATGAAGAGACTAATAAAAGCAATGAATTTAAACATTTTTTCGAAGTTTTTAAAAACGGTGATAAATTCTACAAATCAGGCGATATTTTTAAAAGTGAGTTAATGGCAAAAACCCTTGAAGAGATTGGATATACCAATTCTGATAGTTTCTATAAAGGCTATCTGGCTGACAAAATCGACGCATTTATGAAAAAATACAACGGTTTTATTGATAAAGAAGATTTAAGCAGTTATGATGTTGAGTTTGTCAAACCGTTATCAATAAATTATAAAGGTTATGATGTCTGTGAACTACCACCTAATGGGCAAGGTATAACTGCATTGATGGCTTTAAATATTTTAAAGAATAATTCTTATCAGTATGAGAATCCTTCAACATTTCATAAACAAATAGAAGCAATTAAAATCGCATTTTCTGATACTATGAAATATGTTACAGATCCTAAATTCATGAAAATGAATCCAGATTTTCTCTTAAGTGATGAATATGCTAAACTTAGGAGAGATGAAATCACAGATCAAGCTAAAGTGTACGAACCTATTGATTATAAAAAAAGCGGCACTGTATATTTGGCTACAGCTGATAGTATGGGCAATATGGTTTCATATATTCAAAGTAATTATATGGGATTTGGTAGTGGTATTGTTATTGAAGATACTGGTATTTCTATGCAAAACCGAGGACATACCTTTTCTTTGGATCCAAACCATGATAATTGTTTAATGCCTAGAAAACGAACTTATCATACTATAATTCCGGGATTTATCATGAAAGATAATCTGCCTATAGGCCCTTTTGGAGTAATGGGAGGATTTATGCAACCTCAAGGACATTTACAAGTTGTCATGAATATGTTTGATTTCGATATGGATCCTCAATCAGCACTTGACGCACCAAGATTTAGATGGGATGAGCAAAAAACTGTTGCTCTTGAACCAGCATTCCCAAAAAGTGTTGTTCAGTTTCTTAAAGATTCAGGACACGAAGTAAAAATCGAACCTCGTTCAAGTGCTTTTGGAAATGGACAAATTATTTTGAAGAAAGATCAGCATTACTTAATCGGCACTGAAACTAGATGCCAAGGACATGTTGCATACTATTAAAAAATCTACTCATTTTTTTGAGTAGATTTTTCATTAGCTTTTTTATATAATTCTTCAACAGCGAAGTGATATTTGGTTACCGCAAGTTTTTGATCAATAGGAAACAAATAATAAGTATCATCATTGGTTGAAAAACTTAAGCAATCTCCTTTTCCAAAATAATCGAATTCAATATGAACACCATAATTGCTTAACACAGGTTTAACAACTTTAAATTCTTCACCATGTAGAGTGGCTTCGAGTTTGAAGCCATTTTTATTATGTGTAAGCTTACCAACACCTAATCGGTAATAACCAGTGCTATTAGGAAGCGAATCAATATAAACGTCAGTAACAATTTTGTACTCACCATTATCAATTTCTTTTCTTACTTCTTTTCTTTGCCATTCGAACCAGTCCGGAATGAAGTTAAAGATAGTTTCACCATTAACTTCATTTAAACGATTATGTTCGTCAACAAAATAACTATGATGACAATTATCGCAGAAAAGGTTATTGTTTTCGCTGTTCATAGTAAAATCACTTAAACAATGAGGGCAACGGTACAAAACTTTATGAAGATTTTTTGCTCGATTGTTACCTTTAATTTTAATATCATTATTTATCTGATATTCATAATCATTATAATAAAAACTCTCTTTTAATCTGTTGTTAATTTCTTCAAGAGATAAAGTTTCTAAATCGTTTTTTGTGAATAAATACGTCATTACTGATTTAACTGGGACTTTCCTTTTAATCATGTTCCAAACCGGTTCATGCAAATGATGTCCATGTGAAATAAATGTCACAACCGGATACTTGAACATTTTTATTAGCTTCCCTAAACTTTCTGGAAGAATAGCAGTTGTCCCGATTAAAGAATATCTTGCTTCTGGATAGATTACCGCAATAGATTTATTAACCTCTAAAGTATGTTTTAATTGTTTTACGATTGCAGGATCAGAAACAAATTTTCTTTTGCCAAGGCAACCTACATTTCTCATCAGCTTTTCTCGATTGATAAATCCATCAACAGCAACTACATAATTGGCTCTCCTTGGAAAAAAAGCTCGAGTAGCAACTTTAAAATCAAAAAAACTATTGTGATTACAAAGCAAAACATAAGGACCTTTTACTTTGTCCATGTTAACTTTAACAATCTTGACTCTTCTAAAAAACGTTTCAGGGATACTTAATATCCAGGCTAATATTTGTAGGTACCACTTAGCCTTTTTAGGCATCGATTTTAAGTCAAAGCGTTCCATTTCTTGAACTTCTTTGAGAGTGCGATATTCTATATCTTGAATTTTCATGTTACTGGTTCCCCTTAAGTTTAGTTATATTTTTTTCCTACAGTAGCACAATAAATTGTAAATTGTTCTTCACTATCAATATTTAATAGGCTATCAACTTTTTTTTGATCATATGCACAGATTGCACATACACCACAATCAATAACCTCTGAGCTTAAAGATAAATTTTGACAGGCATGTCCAGCTTCAATAGCAATCATCTTGTGAGCGCAAAAATCATACTTGTATTCAGTTCTAGCTGGAATTGCTGTAAAGAAAAATACAACTTGAGCACCCCTTAATTGCTTTAATAAGGACTCGTTTACTAAATTATTTAATTCTTTGCCACTTTTAATTAAGGATAGTTTATGCTTATCTTGAACATACAAATAAATTCCACTGTCAAGTTCATTTACTTGATTTAAATAGACATATGTCTCCATTGAATTTGTAGCTCCAGCAGTAGGTATAGTTCTAAAAACAGCATTTTCTTTAAAACTTACCACCCTACAAGATTCCCATAATAGATAAGATAATTCTTCGAAACTCAAATCAACTTGTTCGTATTGTCTTAAACTTCTTCTTGAAGCAATTACTTCAGATAATGATTTTTGTTTTATATTAGGAAATTCTTTAAGCAAGTTAAATGTTTGATTTTGATTGTTTGGTTTTATGAATTGGTCGGGCCTCTGTAATCCTTGTCTTTTGGGGCTATTGACGTTGTATAAATCAAGCCAATTAGGTTTAATTGTCTCACGATTTCTTTTGATTCTATCATCCATAATTATTCTTTCCCTTCAAACAAAGTTAAGTATTGCTCGTATCCTCTTTGTTCAATCTCTTCTTTAGGAATAAATTCCAAAGCTGCCGAATTTATACAATATCTCAAGCCGTCATTTAGTCCGTCATCAAAAACATGGCCTAAATGGCTATCAGCTTCTAAAGATCTAACTTCAGTACGAATCATTCCGTGTGAAAAATCCATTTTTTTCTTCACAGATTGTTCATTTACCGGTTTTGTAAAAGATGGCCAACCACAATGAGCATTATATTTATCTTTGGAAGAAAAAAGAACCTCTTTGGATATTATATCAACGTAAATTCCATCTCTAAATTCACTATCATATTCATTATCAAATTGTTTTTCTGTTCCTTTTTTTTGAGTTACATTAAACTGCAATGACGTGAGTTTTTTAATGTTTTCATCAAATTTTCCCATAATTTTAAAATGGTAATGTCTTTTTTAAATCAAGCATTTTATTCACATTAATTATATCTTCCATACAAGCTTGATTCAAAGGTACACCTTTATCCTTTCTTTCCAACCAGACTAAATACTCTTTTTCTCCGGCTGTATAAATTCTTTCTTCTCCAGGAGCTTTTTCACTATTTCTTAAATCTCTTAAAATATCTCCTGCAGTTTTTTTGAAACTTTCCAATCCCATAAATGCTTCAGTATCAATAGCTATGAAGAAATGTCCCAAATGATAAGGCATCAAATTACCCATTTCATCTTTTCCATTTAACATTTTTAAAAAACTTCCTGCTTGCAAAGCTGCACTTAAGATTTCAACGACAGTTGCGTATCCATAACCTTTATATCCTGCAAGTTCTTCGCCAATTCCGCCCAAAGGAGCTAATGCCGCTTGGTTATTCACTAAGTCTTTTAGTATCTGCTTAGAATCTGTCTTTGGTAATCCGTCTCTGCCTACAACCATACCACTTGGTGTATCTTTATTTATTTTAGCGAAATATTCGATTTTACCTCTTTGGGTTATACTTGTTGCACAATCCAACACAAACGGAAACTCTTCGTCAGTTGGCAATCCAACTGTTAAAGGGTTTGTCCCCAACATATTTTCAACACCAAATGTTGGTGCTATCGATGGTCTTGCGTTGGTGCCTGTTATTCCAATCATACCTGCATCACTAGCCATAGTAGCATAGTATCCAGCAATACCATAATGAGTTGAATTTCGAACCGCAACCATTCCCATACCATATTTTTTAGCCTTTTCGATAGCTAACTGCATCGCTTTATGACTCGCGACCATTCCCATACCATCATTAGCATCAAATACAGCTGTGGTCGGTGTTTCTCTAAGAATATCAATTTTAGTTACTGGTTTTTGTATACCAGCGTTAATACGATCGATGTAAATAGGTTTAAAACGATTTACACCATGGCTTTCAATACCCCTTCTATCACTTTCCATTAAAACATTTGCACAAATTTTAGCATCGGCTTCTGGAACTCCCATTTTTACAAATGCACTTACCATAAAATCTTCAATAAATTCCCAACTTACATAGGTTCTATCATCCATGTTATCAACTCCTGTTTTTTGAATTAAATTTATAAGTAAATTATATCATATATTCCAGTTGATTTAAATATATAGCAATAATAAACTCCGTAGCGATAAAACATATCATTTATAATTAAATTAATTCATGTTATAATAAGTTCTAAGAAATAATTTAGAAAGGAATTATAAAAATGCCAAAAGAAATATTAGTAGAAAAATTAGCTAACTTAGCAGTTAAAATTGGTGTAAATGTTCAAAAAGACCAAGTAGTAGTCGTAAACGCACCAACGCAAGCCGCTGATATAGCAAGAAAAGTTACAAAAAATGCTTACGAAGCTGGCGCCAAAAAAGTAATTATCAATTGGCGAGATGAATTAGCAGGAAGATATTCATATGAGTATGAAACAATCGAAACTTTACAAGATATTCCGCAATATTCAATTGATAGAATGCATTATTTTGTGGATAATGATGCTTGCGTAATTTCAATTGTATCACCAATTCCTGGCGCTAATAAAGGAGTCAATCCAAATAAAATGCAAGCCGCAGGAATTGCTACAAGCAAAGCCTTAAACTTTTATCGCGAACACATGATGGGTAACAGGAGTCAATGGACGATTATCGCTGCATCAAATCCAATCTGGGCGAAAAAGGTTTTTCCAAATCTTCCTGAAGATGAAGCTGATGAGGCTTTATGGGAAGCTATATTTAAAGCTTCTAGAATTGAAGAAAAGACAAATCCAGTCGATGAATGGAATAAGCATAATTCTGCTTTGATATCTCACAATAGAATTCTTAATGATTTCCAATTCGATTCATTACATTTCACAAATTCCTTAGGTACTGATCTAACCATCAAACTTGTAGAAAATCACGTTTGGTCAGGTGGTCAAGAAACAGCCACTACCGGTGTGGTATTCAATCCAAATATCCCAACTGAAGAAAATTTTACTATGCCACATAAATATGGCGTAAACGGTAAGGTTGTAGCTACTAAACCACTTGATTATCAAGGTAATTTGATTGAAGATTTCTGGCTTGAATTCAAAGATGGTAAAGTGGTTGACTTCGATGCAAAAAAAGAAAAATCAACTTTGAAAAATCTTTTGGATTTTGATAAAGGAAGTTCATATTTAGGTGAAGTTGCACTAATTGGTTTTAATTCACCAATTTCACAAGCTAACATTCTTTTCTTTAATACACTATTTGATGAAAACGCATCTTGCCATTTAGCGCTAGGAAGAGCTTATCCTATGAATGTTAAAGGCGGTACAGAAATGGATATCAAAGAATTAGAAAAACTTGGATACAATAATTCTATGTCACATTCTGACTTTATGTTCGGTAGTGAAAATATGAATATTGTTGGTATTACTAAAGATGGTAAGAAAGTTCAAATATTTACAAACGGAAATTTTGTTATATAATTGTAAAGACCGTTAATTATAGCGGTTTTTTTTGCAAAACGACAAAATTTACGAGAAAAATAATATATATACAACATTTTGATATTTTTGAATATATTATTGACATTTCAAATGTTTTTTTTTATAATGATTTAGTAAGGATGGATGAAATGAAATTAGAAAAAATCGCATATAATATTTACTACATGACCAATATTTCTTTTTCTATTTATGAAAACAATATCAAGATTTATGAAACTAATCACATGTTACTGCCAGAGATATTTATCAGTGAAATTGAAAATGATAAACAAACCATAATTGAGAATCATAAAGATAATAAAATCGTTAGAATTCAAAATAATTGTGGCTTTACTTTTATTTGTCTATTTTTATATCAAAAAAATGTCGTTTTTGGTCCATTTTTAATTAACGATGACTATGAAAATCTAATAGATGAAATAATTTTTAAATATCATCTTATCAATGAAGAAGCTAAAATGGTTGAAAATTACTATAATAGTATGAAAATATTATCAGAATTTCAACAGACATTTATAGTAAATATTCTTCATGGACTAGAAGTATTAGATGTAGAAAGAATAAAAATCCAAAATATTCAAGTTAAAAAGTTTACTAACGGATCAAGCCTTAAACAAGTGAATGATTATACACTCAAACAAATTGAAAGTAGCCATGAAGTTGAAGAAATGTTACTAGCTATTGTTAGAAACGGCGATATTGAGGTAGCTAAAAGTTTTGATTTCCAAAATATTTCTAATCAACATCTGATATATAAGAATAATTCTTTTACAAATATGAAAACCAATTTAATGATTTTTGATGCCTTGTGTAATCGAGAGGCAATTAAAGCAGGTGTTGACCCTTTGCTTGCAAATAAGATTTCTAATAACATAAAATTCTATATAAACAAGATTAGTCTTTCAAGCGAATTAAAGTTTGTTGCTCAAAAAATTCTTATAACGTATTCCAAAGCAGTTAAAGACTACACATTACTAAATTACAGCAGCAATATCAAAAAAATCATATTGTATATAAGAAAAAATCTTACTTATAAAATCTCGCTTGATGATATTGCCAAAGATTTGTTTATAACAAAAGAACACCTTTCAAGATTATTCAAAAAAGAAATGGGAATTACTATATCTGAATACATTATAAAAGCAAAGATTCAAGAAGCGAAAAATTTGTTAAAACAAACTGATTATAACATCTTAGATATCGCTGTATTGCTCAATTTCGCTAATAGTTCTCACTTTTCTAACTCATTTAAAAAAATCACAGGTTTATCACCAAGTGATTATCGCAAAAACCCTAATGATTAATCATAGGGGTTTTTTAAACCCAAAAAAGTGGTACAATAATATATAAAATTATAACTAAAGAGGTGATTTGCCGATGAAGAAAACTTTAAGAACTATCGGTATTATTGTTGGTGTAATTTTATAGCTTATTGTTGCGGTAGACTATTTTCTAGGCACGAACTACATCAACAAGTTAATGGATAGAGAAGCTCCAATAATTAATGTCAATCAATTACCTAATCAACATTTGCTTGGAAGAGACTTCGACTACAGTATTGTAACGTGTGAAGATAATTATGATAAATTGTGCAAAGTAGAGATATCAAATGAATTTGATACATCTACAGTTGGTTCTCAAACCATAACCTTAACTGCTGATGATGGTGCTGGTAATGAATCAGTATACGAATACTCGATAATAATAGTTGAAAACGTTGATGGATTGATGTACATCCCTGTTGGGTATTACGATGCTATTGATGGCTTAACCGGCGAGGCTTTAAAATCCGCACTTAATGATATAATTACAGGTCATATTGAATTTCCATATACCGATGATGAAACTGATGTCTGGGATTTATTAATGTTAGCTGACGAAGACCCGGAAAATTCTGAAAATGTAATAATGTTCTATTCAGGATTTTCGTGGTATAAAACCTGTCAAGATACTACTTATCCTCCTGAATACTGTGAAACGACTGTTGAAGATGAAGTAAATATTATTGAGTGGAATCGTGAACATGTCTGGTCAAAATCAAGAGGCGATTTTGAAATCAAGGAAGGAACTACCACTGTTTTAGCGATGGGTCCACATACAGACCTCCATCATTTAGTCACTGAAGAAAGAACAATGAACTCAATAAAAAATAATCGAATGTTTGAAGATTGTCATGATGGTGATGATGAAAACATCATAGATGTAGGATATGGTAACTATACATGCAATGAATGGGATTTTGAATCTAGAGATGAAGTTAAAGGTGATGTCGCAAGAATGCTTTTCTACATGGCTGCTCGTTATGAAGGTGAAGAAGGTGATATGGTTGATTTAGAATTAATAAACAACCCTGATTCAGATAGATTATATAAATTACCTCTTTATGGCGATTTAGATGATTTACTAAGGTGGCATGAAGAAGATCCAGTATCAGAAAAGGAAATATTAAGAAACCAATTAATTTATACATATCAAAACAATCGAAATCCTTTTATTGATTTACCCAAACTAGTTGAATTAATTTGGGGAAGACCAGAAGATTATATAAATTAAAAAAAAGCTAGTAATCACATAAGTGTGTTTTACTAGCTTTTTTATTGTCTTTTTTATTGTCTTTTTTATTCTTCTTTTTTCTCAGTAATTACTTCGACATCCATCGGATCTTTTTCTTCAGTTTCTTCTTCATCTTCTTCTTCAACATATCTAGTTTCACTAACGTTGACAACTAATTTGTTTTTATCTTCATGAACTTCGATGCCTTGAGGGATATTAAGATCAGATACTTTAAGTGAATCTCCGATTTCAAGTCCGGATATATCTAAATCAATATGATTTATACTTTCGCCGATTCCATATTCTACTTCAATTGAATCCGTCAATAATTGAACTATTACTCCTGGTTTTTCAACCTTTTCCTTACCAATAAGATTTATTGGTAAATGAGCTCTAATCATATCTCCGGCCATTACTTTCAATAACTTAACGTTTAAAAATTCATTATGGTTAATATGATGCCTTTGCACTTCTTTAATATAAACATTGTGTTTCTTTCTTCCCATTTTAACTTCAAAAGTCTGTGTTAAACCATTTTCTTTAAAAGCGTCTTTGAATTCTTTTTCATCAATTTGAATTGATTCGGGTTCAATTGATTTCCCAAATAAGACCCCTGGTATTTTATGGTTTTCTCTAACTGATTTTAAAGTTTCAGTTCTTTTTTCGATTTTCATAAATATGCTCCCTTCAAATCTATTATTTTATAATTCTCATATATTATATCATAAAATAGATAATTTGGTATTATTATTGAATTTCTTATCCTATAAAATTAAATTTTTTTCTATCCACCTTAAAATTAAGGAATTAATAAGGTATAATATTATCAGGATATAAAAGGAGTGAAACTATGGGAATTAATGCACTAATCTTAATGGGGTTATCAATAATTTTGGTCTATGTCATATTTATCGAAATTTTTACAATAATTTTTAGATTGACCGGATTGACGATAGATAAAGCTAGATTTCAAGTAATTTCACTATTTACAAATAGTGGTTTTACCACGCAAGAATCCGAATTAATCGTTAACTCTCGAATTAGAAGAAAAATAGCCAACTTGACTATGCTTTCCGGTTTTATCTTAAATGTAACAGTAATATCTGTGTTGGTTAATGTGTTTATTACTTTAGGGTCTGCACAATCATCTGATGTTCTAAAGTTTTTCTTGTTCATTGGTGGATTTTTCATTATCGTTTTTATCCTAAAAAAATTGAAAATATTCGAATACTTGTTTAGAGGAGTTGTTGAAAGGGTTACTAATCGAGTCATTTATGGAAGTGGAACTAATATTATAGAAGTTTTAGATCACGTTGGTAAGAATTCAATTGCTCAAGTTCAAGTTATTAATTTACCAGAAGTTTTAGAGAATAGAACCCTAGAAAAAAGTGATATCAGACAAATTTTTTCGATTAATGTTCTAGCCATTATTAGGGGTGGAGAAACAAATACAAATGTTACTAAAGATGATATGATTATAAAAGATGATAAAGTTATCGTCTTTGGAAAAATACAAAATATTAAAAAACTTTTTGTTAAACAACAATAATATTAAATATTTTATATTATTAGTAAATAATTGATAAGCCATAGTAAAAAAGAAAATCCATCATCTGATGGATTGTTTTAATTTAGAATGTTAATGTACCAATTTTTGATATCATCGATTTCTTTTTGACTTATCTGGTGGCCATTATTGTATTTTGTAATATCAATGTTACCATTATTATTTTTAAATATCTCAAACAACTTGTTTGTTTCATCACCAGAAACTAGTTGATTACTTATACCCGATGTGATTAAAATATTTATATTACATAAATCTTTAGGTGTTACATTTTGTAAAGGAATCATCAGATGCATTAAACAAACGCCCTTAGATATTTTACCAAACAAATAAAGTAAAGATCCAATTATATTAGCACCATTAGAATAACCAATCATAATAATATTTTTGAGTTTATAATTATGATTATTAACAAAATCATCAATAAATATCTTTATTTTTTTTGTTTCTTCTAACAGATTTAATTCATCAAAAACTCCAGGTCTTATTCGTTTAAAATACCGATTCATTCCATGCTCGTTAACATTTCCTCTTATCCCCAAAACAGAAGCATTATCATCAATGTAACTGGCTAGGGTTATCAGACTATTTTCGTCTCCTCCGGTTCCGTGAAAAAGAATGATTAAATTGTCCTTATTCTTCTCAATATACTTATATATCATAGTATTATCTATTTTTAGTTATTTTACCAATTTTCACAAGCGCTTTTTGAAGAATCTGTTCCTCATTATCTTCAAGAACATTTAGTATAGCTCTCATATTTTGTTTGTGAATTGGAAAAATTTTATTCATTAAAAGTCTACCCTTATCGGTTAGTTCAAGCATAAAACTTCTTTTGTCTATATTTGATTGAATTTTTAAAATATAACCTTTAGTGACTAAATTTTCAATGACATATGACATTGAACTGTTAGGTACCAAAACTTTGTCAATAACACCTTTAACACTTAATTTTTCTTTGTGATAAAGTGCTTCTAAAACTCCAAATTCTGAAACATTCAATCCATATTGGAATACATCATCTCTAATCAATTTTTCTAAAGAATTATAAGCTCTAAATAAAACCGTAATTGTTTTTAAATCATTCATTATAATACTCCTTTTCAATATTCAAATTACTTCTTATCGTATTTATCGGTCTCACTAATTTTTCAATCTGTTCTTGTTTACCTCTAAATTTCGGCGGTAACGCCAATGTCTCACCAAGAATATTATAATCTTCTTGATCATCGATAAATCCCGGACCTTCGGTCGCAAATTCAAATAATATATTTGGATATAGTCTAGTATATAGTGATTTGAAATAGAATCTATCAACAAAACCTGAATGTCTTGCGCCAATTATATTTAAGTGTTGAATCCACTCATCTAGTTCTCTTTTATCATCTATTCTAAAAGCAACATGATGAACTCCTCCATAACCCTGCCAAGATCTGTTTAATTCAGACTCTTCAACTATAACACTAGCTCCATTGCCGCCAAGACCCATCTCAAACAAATTATAATTTCCCTCTTTGCTTATGAAAGACATTCCCATAAACTCTGTTAGAACGTGATTAATGCGATTTAAATCGCTAATTCTTAAAGAAATTGGTCCTAATCCGATTATCGCGTATTCATTTGGTACAGGACCTTTTACCCAAGGTTTTCCTCCTGGTACTCCATTTAGTCCTTCATCAGAAAACAAAGCATATTCTTGTCCGTCAAAGTCTTCAAAGAATATTGTTTTTCTACCGAACATATTTATTGGATTTTCAAAAATAACTCCAAAATGATTAAGCCTTTTAATCCAATATTCAATTGATTCATTATCTTTTACTCTTAAACCGATTCTACTGATTTCATCATTACCCTTTTCATGTTTATCAATTCCTTGAAAATCAAAAAACGTAACATCTGTTCCCGAACTACCAATATCATCAGCAAAAAACAAATGGTAAGTATTAATGTCATCTTGATTTACTGTTTTTTTAACTAATCTAAGCCCTAATATATATGTAAAAAATTGATAAATTTTTTCAGCACTACTAGTTATTGCCGTAACGTGATGTACACCTTTTAGTTTATTCATTATATACCCCCAACATATCATTATTATATTTCGAATTCGAAATATAATCAAGTGATTTGCTTACACTTCATAAACTGTTTTTAAAATATGACTATAACCAATTGACGGATTTAAAACTACTCTTATAATTTTAATTGATAAAAAGAGTTCAAATTTGAAAAAAACACTGCTCAAAGACAAAAATTATATGTTGTTAATAAAGGGAATTTAGTTTCATTCCCAGGAAGTAATATTCAGCAATTTGTTT
>DDWA01000042.1:0-1382 GCA_002345425.1 Caryophanales bacterium UBA2298
AATAAAAAAAGTGAAGATTGCTCTTCACTCTTTATTTCAAATATTTAAAATTATAAACTTACGATATTTGAAGCTTGAGGACCTTTTTGTCCTTCTGTAATGTCAAAGCTTACAGCTTCGCCTTCTTCTAAAGATTTGAATCCACTTTTTTGAATTTGAGAGAAATGTGCGAAAACATCTTTTCCATCTTCTGTTGTGATAAACCCAAAACCTTTTTCAGCATTGAACCATTTAACTTTACCAGTCATGTTTGTTACCTCCTATTATTTTTTTTCACTTCTACAAATTGCTTAATAATTTTTGAGGTAACTAATGTAACTTCAAATAAAATTTATTAACATTTATATCGTGCTATATTCATAATACCTTATTTTAAAAATAATGCAAGGATTTTTATTCAAAATCGATGAAATAATTAAATTAGAATGATTTTAGCCAAGATATCTAGATTATTTAGGCTATTATCGTTAAAATAGCCTGATAATTCTTTGTCAAACTCTGAATGTCCAGTAACAGTAAAAGTCTTAGAAAGAATATCAATCAAATCTTCCAAAGTATCTTTTGAATAACTTAAGTTTATTGCTAAATATCGTAATAATACATATGTTCCACAGATAGAAAGATATTGATCCCAAAGTTTAAAATTCTTCTGAAAAGGAAACTGTTTAAAAAAGAGGTCATTGATTAGCATCTTTTCAAACATTATTTCATGATTTGGAAAGTTACTTTCAAATCTTTCTAAAAATTTATTATATGTTGATAAGACATCAGATTCTTCATAAATCTTTTTTGCTTGGTCTAATTGTTCTAATAAACGCGGATAACGACCATCGAAATGAGATAAAACATCTGATAATACTTTATAATTCCATTCAAAATCTGGATTTTGTTCTGTATATTCAAAGTTTAATTCTTCTAGAATAGCAAAAGGATTTTTTTGAATTTCTTTTATATAAATACCTAAGTGATGAAATGATAAGATGTTAGTAGACACATAAAAGACTATGTGATTTACTAGCATCTTTTTTGTTTGGAACAAAATACGATATATTTTATATAATAAAGCTTTTTGAAAGGAGAGCATATGGGAAGACCTAAAGGTGGAACAAATCGTTATTGGAATACTGAATATATATGGCAGAATAGACATTTTCGATTTTGTTTAAGTTAAACAACTTGATCGATCAGCTACCTTTAATATTTTTAATAATACCTCTTCATTAAAGTTATCTGATAGTTTAATGGATAGTTTTCCGTAATTAAGTTTTATTGGATTGGGATAATCAACTTGTTTATCAGTATCAATTTTTATAAACTGAGTTGATTTATCAATCGTCCTCATTTTATATTTCTTTAACCAATACTGCAGTTGATAAACCTTT
>DDWA01000042.1:1457-1619 GCA_002345425.1 Caryophanales bacterium UBA2298
TGAAGGTATTATACTATCATTCCAGATTTAATTGTAGGTACTGATGTTTTGACACTTACAAATATTAACCTGATTAGGGCATCCTAATCCTTTTAATTATCATTAAAAACAATAAAAAACTAGACAATTTATCATATATTGCTTCGAAAGTCTAGTTTTTTT
>DDWA01000042.1:1641-5097 GCA_002345425.1 Caryophanales bacterium UBA2298
GTAGCAGTGCAATCATTCTCCTATAAAAAAGAGTTATCCAGGTATGGGGTTATCCCAAGTTATACATCAGTTAATCATTCCTGTGATGAAAATGCAGCACAAGAATCATGGCATGCATCACTCAAAAAGGAATGGTTATCGATTCGAAAGATTTACACTTATAAAGATGGTGTCGACATCATCGGAAGTTACATCAAGTTTTACAACACAGAAAGAATTCATCAAAGTTTAGGTTATAAAACACCTGTTGAATTTGAAAATCAGCTATAAATACTATCGGATCCATGATGAAACTGTGGAAAGCATCCCTCTCAGAGAAACATGGCAGTAAATGTCACTATATGTTAGTTGAATACTTGGTTATACTGCGGTATATCCTCCATCAATAACTAATTCAGAACCTGTTATAAACGAGGATTCATCGGAAGCTAAGAACAAAACTCCATTAGCAACTTCTTCAGGTTCACCAGGCCTACCTAGTAAGGTAGTTCCAAGTAGTTCTTTGGTTGCTTGTTCATCTTTTAACATTTCGTCGGTCATTGGTGTTCTTATTACACCAGGATGTACAGAGTTTACCCTGATATTGTATTTAGCAAGTTCGGCTGCAACGGTTTTTGTTAACAATCTTGAGGCTCCTTTTGAAGCATGGTACGCAACAGCAGCTCCACTGCCTATGATTCCATACATGGAAGAAATGTTTACTATAGAGCCTTTTGTTGTTTTCTTCATTGCGGGGCACACATACTTTATACCCAAAAACTGGCTCTTTGCATTTATATCCATTACACGATTCCATTCTTCTTCTGATGTGTTCTCTACTCCATTCATACTCAAAATACCTGCGTTGTTTACCAGAACGTCTACCTTACCCCATTTTTCTGTTACCTGTTGAACAACTTTTTTCCAATCACTAGCTTTTGCAACGTCAAGTTTCACCGCAATTGCTTCGTATCCATCTTTGTGAATTTTATCGGCCACTTCTTTGGCCTCGGTTTCTAAAATGTCTGCAACAACAACCTTTGCTCCTTCTTTCGCAAAGAGTTCGGCTTCAGCTTTTCCCATTCCTCTTGCAGCACCTGTAACAATAGCAACTTTTCCTTCTAATCGTTTTGTCATAATAATGACACCTTCCTTTCTTTGAGCTCTTTTTCGGAAACTCCCTAACTTTTGTCTCTTTTTATTGTTGCCTAATATTATATCATGTATGATTGTAAGTGTCAAACGGTGAGTACCTTGACAAAAAATATGTTAATAAGTAATTTACAATAGAGTTATGGAATCTAAAAGAGTATTTTTCATGATTAGTGCACTTTTAATCATTATGGATAGGTTACAATAAATAGGACAGAAAAGATATAGACATGTTAAAATACTGATAACGACTGTTGAAAATATCCTATACAGTCCAAGCTCATCATTGACTATACTTAAATTTACGTTTAGACAATTTGCTTTTTACCTATTTTTACTTAAATATCTCTCTATTTCAGTGAAACCATTTCTGCTTGCGACTTGTACGGATGTAAATAGAAAATTCAATCTAGACCGAATGTTTCCGCCATATTTTTCTATTAATTTAAGAACTTCTAGATTGTTAGTTAATATCGCTAAATGAGCTGGTGTTCGCTTCAGTTTGTCTCGAAATTCTAGATTCGCTTTATGCTTAATTAATTGTTCAATGGTTTCAATTGAAAAACGATTTATTATGGCGTTAGCAAGTGGGCTAGATTTTTTATGAGTAATATTAGGATCAAATCCTAACTTTAGCAAATCTAAAGTCAATTTCTCGTTTTTACTATGTGTTGCTTCGAGCAAAATAGGTATTTTATTAGCATTATAGTAATCCACATTCGAATTATCTAAAACATATTTAATTATTTCATCTTGATTACACAAAACCGCATTATGTAAAGATGTAAACTTGGAAAGTTTTTGATTTAAGTCGAATCCATTATTAATCATATATTTTAGAATATCTAATCTGTTGTGTCTTATTGCATTCGCAACAATTAACTTGTCGTCATCTCCAATTTCCGCTCCACAATTGATTAATTCTATAAATGTCTCGTAGTCTGACCAAGAAACTGAATTTCTTAGTATTGATCGCCCACTATTTGACGTAGAGTTTATTTTAGCACCTTTTTGTATTAGGTACTTGATCAATTCTTTATTGTTTAAGGAAACAGCATAGTTCAAAGACGAATACCCTTTGAATAGATCTTTATTTACATCAATGTAATTATCGAACAGGAACTTTGTTAATGCCAAGTCTTCTTCATGTCTTAGTATTAATGACAAAATATTAACGTCATCAAAGACATTATCATATACATTGATAATTTTCCTTATTATCAATATTTTAAGTGTTTCAAATATTCTGGAATTTTCTAGAAATGCGTATACTAAAAGTTTGTTTCCATATATCTTAATATCCTTGTAAAAGGAATTATCACACAAATAATTGATAAAATTCATGTCCTCATTTAAAAATGAGTAATCTATTGGAAGTGCACCTATACTATCCCGCTTGTTCAATGCTGCTCCATTTGCAATTAGCAATTCTAGAATTTCTACATCGCCATATTTGAATGCGTAATGAATTGAGGAAGTATAATATTTATTGGTTTTACTAATATCATAACCATTATCAAGTAAGAATTTTATGATGCTTTTTGATTTATAAATAATTGCAACTTGTAACAATGATTCGTTATAGTAAGTTCTAGAGTCATTGTTAATCTCACCTTGAAAATAAAAAGACTTGAATAAATGTAAATTGTCTTCCTTGATTGATGTATCTACCTTAGATTCTGTAATTTGACTAATATATATTAATCGTTTAGCTCTAATCAATAAATCAAGTAATCCGACTAATTTTACATCCAAAATTTCATCGATTTTAGTAATGTCTGAATTCTCATCCAATGTTTGAATAAAAGTATTCCTATTCTGTTCCCTTTGTTCATTAAGTAATGACAGGAAATTTTCCTTGATAGTATCATCTATTTCACGAAATAACTTCTCTAGATCGTTTGACGAGAAAGAACAACCTTTGAAATATTGATCAGCATATTTGGTATAAACTTTTTGAAAACTAATCTCATCGTCTATTCTGTTAAAAGTATTATCGTCAATGTCGTTAATTATAGAGTAAGTGTCAAATGATAAGTACCTTGACAGAATAAAAACCCTGATATTTAATCAGAGTTTAGTTTATTAAGTTTTATTGTTTATAATTCCAAGGAAGTAATGCTTTAATATCACTATCTTGATTAACAGTCATATTAGCTAACTTCATTAATGTATCATCTAGATATAAATAAGGATTCACATTATTCAAAATACAAGTTTGAACAATACTGTATAATCTAGCAGATGCATCTGCGCCACTAACTGAATTATTAAATAACCAATTCTTTCTGCCTATCACAAAAGGCTTAATCGATCTCTCAGCTC
>DDWA01000042.1:5171-5378 GCA_002345425.1 Caryophanales bacterium UBA2298
GCATAAGTTATTGCTTTCCCATATTTGACTTTAGGTAATGCATCATTTGAAGCGTTTTTAACCCATGTTAAAAACTCATCAAATAAAGGTTTGATTTTCTCTTGTTTGAAAAGATAGCGTTTATTTATATCTAACTCCTTAGATTCTCTATCTAAAGCAAATAATCTATTACAGTAACTAAGTCCCTTAGCTGTGTTTGATTGTTTA
>DDWA01000045.1:0-525 GCA_002345425.1 Caryophanales bacterium UBA2298
TAGCAAAAATCCTTGTTGAAAACGCTGATAACATTGTAATCGCAATGCCGCCAAGTGGTCTGTTCACTCCATATCGTCATGTCCTTGACAAGCACCATGATCTCATTAAAATTGTCATCCATGATGATCCACAACACATTTTGAATCGTTTAGTTTTCACTGATGACGATTCGAATCCAATGGAAAGTCAAGTGACTGATGAAAACAGAAAATACTATTTTTCGGAAATCAAAAAAGATATCACATATTATAAAAAATCTTACCAATCTGCAAATATTCACTACCATCTGTTGGGAAAAGATGCTAACTCCGGAGCTGCTGATTTACTTGCGTTGGTGATTTTGTTTAAGCTAAACAACTTTGTCAGCTACCTTTAATACTTTTAATAATACCCCTTCGTTAAAATTATCAGTTAATTCAATTGATAATTTCCAATAAGTTACTTTTAATGGGTTTGAAGGTATTATACTATCATTCCAGATTTAATTGTAGGTACTGATGATTTGACGCTTACGCTCTAGCGGT
>DDWA01000045.1:538-12556 GCA_002345425.1 Caryophanales bacterium UBA2298
AGCATAAATTCAACATTCACTCTTTTCGATAATGTTAATTTGAAAGAAAATGTACAAATTTTTTTGTACATTTTTTTAAATTTGTCTAAAGTTCATATTCAGTTCATATAAGAATTGTAGAATGGTCATACATCCAAGGAGGATTATAATGTTAGAACTGAAAAACATAAGCAAGAATTATCAAGTAGGAGAAATAACTGTCAAAGCACTAAAGAACATTAACATCAAATTCAGAAAAAACGAATTTGTTTCTATTTTAGGACCATCCGGTTGTGGGAAAACGACCATCCTTAATATTATTGGAGGACTCGATCAATACACTTCGGGAGACATGGTTATTGATTCAACATCCACAAAGGAATATGTTGACCAAGACTGGGACGGTTACAGAAATACAACGATTGGCTTTGTCTTCCAAAATTATAATTTAATTGCTCATTTATCTGTCTTAGAAAATGTCGAAATGGCACTTTCTCTTTCTGGGGTACCTTCCAAAGAAAGAAAAGAGCGTTCAATCAAAGTTCTTGATGAAGTCGGCCTTGCGGATCAAATCCAGAAATTACCGAATCAGTTATCCGGAGGACAACTCCAGCGCGTCGCAATCGCTAGAGCGCTTGTCAATAACCCCAAGATTTTACTCGCTGATGAACCCACAGGTGCTTTAGACTCCAAAACAAGTGAACAAGTCATAAAACTAATCAAAGAGATTAGCAGAGAACGTCTTGTAATCATGGTTACTCACAACGCGAATATCGCTTCAAAATATAGCGATCGAATTATCAACCTGCTCGATGGAGAAATATTAAGTGATTCATCTCCAGCGAACGGTGATATTGAAATCGGTGGAAACTTGAAGAACACGAAAACGTCGATGAGTTTCTTAACTGCAATCAAAACAAGTTTCAAGAATTTAGTCGCGAAAAGAGGAAGAACACTAATTACCTCTATTGCAGGAAGCATCGGTATCATCGGTATCGCTTTGGTGCTCGCAATCTCTAGTGGAATGACAAACTACGTAGACGACATCCAAAGCGATACCTTGGCAGGATATCCGATTACAATCAATAGCGTCGTTCAAGCCCAGTTACTTGGAAGAGGTGACGGACCTGGAGGGATTCTCGGACAAGTAGAACAAGAGACTTTTGAATTTCCTTCGGAATCCATTATCTATGCTTACGATCAAAGTGAAAGCACAACGTTGCATATGAATCTATTTACCGAAGAGTTTCTAACTTATTTGGATCAAATGGATTCATCCCTTTACAATACGATTTCCTATACCAAATCTGTATCGATGCCTGTGATTACTGTTAGTAACAATCAAAGCTATAACTTGATCAAAGTCGATAACAGCACTTCAAGTAATATCTTTCAATCAAACAGTTCAATTTTTAGTGAAATACCCGACAATCAAGCATTTATCGAGTCACAATATGATGTATTATATGGAACCTATCCTGAGGCTTATAACGAAGTCGTATTGATTGTCGATAATATGAACCAATTGAATGTGGACACGTTGGAAGCCCTTGGTTTTGATTTAGAAGAAGAATATTCGTTTTCTGACTTTATCGGAAAGGATTTTAAAGTCATCCCAAATGATGTATACTATAATCAAGTTGGAGAGGTCTTTGTTCAAAATTCTGATTTGGAATCGTTATATAACAGTAATGAAGCCATAACCATTTCGATTGTAGGTATCTTAAGAGTGGATCAAGAGGCATCAAGTGAAATACTGAATCCTGGGGTTGGCTATACGACTCTATTGACAGAATATATGTTGGATGACTCAAGTCATTCTGAAATCGTTCTTGCACAAACGAGCCATACAGACGTCAATGTTTTAACAGGACTTCCATTCAATGAACAAATAACTTATGATACAGTCATGAAGCTTCTCGGTGGAAACGCAACACCAGTAGGTGTACAAATATATCCTGTGTCATTTGAATCGAAAGATACCGTCAAAGCCTATTTAGACGCTTATAACATGGAACTTGACGACGTAGATAAAGTCGTGTACTCTGATATTGCTGAAACCATCTCTTCAACCATATCGGAAATGATTAACACGATTACAATCATCTTATCCGCGTTTGCAGGTATCAGTTTGGTTGTATCTTCCATAATGATAGGCATCATTACTTATGTGTCCGTGATTGAACGGACAAAAGAAATCGGAATCATGAGAAGTCTTGGGGCCAGAAAAAAGGACATTTCAAGAATATTCACAGCTGAAACGCTTTTAATTGGTTTAACGGCAGGTGTCTTTGGAATCATCTTCTATTTTATATTGTCCCTGCCCGTCAATCAAATATTTACGCGTTTGATAGGTGTCAGTGGATTTGCGTCCCTTAGTGTCCTCAGTGCAGTTGGATTAATCGTACTGAGCAGTGTATTGACTTTAATCGCTGGGATCATTCCAAGTAAAATCGCCGCAAACAAAGACCCAGTTGTTGCTTTAAAAACAGAATAAAATTGATAGGAGCTTGATTGATGAAAATATTAATCGTTGAAGATGATCAACATATCACTGAAATTCTTTCTAAGAATCTTATGAAAAGCGGATATGAAGTCATTTCTGCAGAGAATGGTAGAGTTGGATTCTCTTTATTTGAACAACACCACTTTGATTTGGTGATTTCTGATATCATGATGCCTTATGTTTCAGGTATTTCTCTTGTGAAGCAAATTAGACAATTGAACAAAGACATCCCAATCATCATTCTCACGGCTCTAGACTCTTATTCGGATAAAGAAATGGGATTTCAAAGTGGAACCGATGATTACATGGTGAAACCTGTGAATTTGCAAGAACTCAATTTAAGAATCAAAGCATTACTGAGAAGATACAAGATCATGAGTGAAAATGTGCTTGAATACAAGTGCATTTTCTTAAGTTATCAAGATAAGAGTGTGAAACTAGATGGTGAACTGATTCCCTTAACCGTGAAAGAATTCGAATTGTTATTCAAATTGCTGTCAACGCCAAATAGAATCTTTACAAGGGAACAATTGATGGATGAGATTTGGGGATACGACAACGAAAGCTATGATAGAACCATCGACACCCACATCAAAAGAATCAGAAAAAAAATTAAAACGGATTGTTTTGAAATCATCACGGTAAGAGGTCTAGGATACAAGGGGATATTATTATGAAAAAAATTAGTAGAAAGGTTATATTGATTGGATTCTTGACGATGGTCCTCGCGGGAGGCATCACAAGAATCATTATCCAAATCATCGTTGGAGTCGACCTTCATCAAGCATTCACCGAAGGCAGAGTATTCAATGGTGTATTGATTATCTTAGCAATGTCTCTTACACTGTTTGCTTATATAATCAATCATTTCATCGTCAAAAGAATCAAAAAGATCGATGAAGCGACGATTCGGGTGAAAGACGGATATTACGACTTTGAATTAGATACTAGCGGGAAAGATGAGATAACGAATCTTTCAAAGAATTTCAACCTAATGATTAATGCACTGAAATCCAATGAATATGTGAACAAAGAATTTGTCAGGAATTTCTCCCACGAACTTAAAACTCCGTTATCAGCCATCAAAGGTTATGCGGAATTAATCAGTCAAAACGAACTTACAACGGAAGAAAGAACGAATTATCTAGATATCATCATCCACGAAAGCGAAAGGTTGTCTCATTTGTCAAACAACATGCTGCAAATCTCTTTAGTTGATAGTATGTCGATTGTAAAGAGAATAGACCATTACAACTTCGCAGAACAAATCAGGAAAGTTATACAAATCATGCAAATGTCATGGGAAGAAAAAAAACTTTCCTTTGATTTGGACTTAGAAGAAATTCAAATTAGAAACAACAAAGAATTAACTTATCAAATCTTATTGAATTTGATAAGCAATGCGATTGAGTTTTCATATCAAAACACAGAAATACAAATCACGCTGAAAGATCTAAATGATGAATTTCAATTTTCGATTACCAATCAAGGGCAGTCCATACCAAAAGAAGATTTTGAAAAAGTATTTCAATTATTCTACATAACTGACAAAACAAAGCATGAGACTTCAACGGGGGTTGGGTTGACTCTGACAAAAAAGATTGTCGATAAATTGGAAGGCAGTATTTCATTTCAAAGTGAAGAAGGGATCACGACATTCGAAGTATTCCTTCCTAAACTAAAATAATCCATGAAGCTCATTGTAACAATGGGCTTTTTATTTGTGTGCCGGCTATGGCATATAGCTAGGTGGTGAAAGTACACTATTATCAAATATTATGCTTAATGAACTGGACAAGGAACTAGAGTCAAGAGGATTAAGGTTTGTAAGATACGCAGATGACTGTAATATCTACGTTAAAAGTGAAAAAGCAGCCAATCGCATTATGAAGTCAATTACAAAGTTCATAGAAAAGAAACTGGGATTAATCGTTAATGCAAGTAAAAGTAAGGTAGGCAGACCAAAAGATATCAAGTTCCTAGGATTTGGATATTATTTTGATATTAAATCAAAACGATATCAGGTAAAGCCACATGAAACATCAATTCTTAAGTTTAAAAGAAAACTGAAAAGACTCACTAAAAGAAGTTGGAGTATAAGTCTTGATAAAAGACTACTCAAATTAAAACAACTGATTAAAGATTGGGTTAACTATTTTAGAATAGCGAAGATGAAAACAGCATTAGTGAAAATAGACAACAAGATTAGAAACGCTATCAGGGTAGTTATATAGAAACAATGGAAAGTATCTTTAAGACAAATTAAATCACTCATTAAACTAGGAATTGATGAAGGACAAGCCAAAGGATTAACCTGGTGTAGAAGAGGTTATCAATATATCTCGCACTCTTGGATACTTCAAAGAGCAATTAGCAATGAAAGATTAATAAAAAGAGGCCTCGTGAGTGTACGAGACCACTATTTAAAAGTTCATACTGTAATATAGATTGAACCGCCCTGTACGAGAACCTTACGCAGGGTGGTGTGAGAGGGGCGAAAATAATTAATATTTAGCTTCTACTCGATTTGTAATCGTGTGGATATATAATAAAGATATTTGATAAAGATATTGAGATGTTCTTAAACTCAGTTAACAACAATTAAAATATTTCTAAAAAATACAATTGATTACCTTTTATTTATGAAACAAGTTGCTATAATGTATTTAGACAGATAAATGCTGGAGGACTCTATGCTAAGAAAATTATTATTCGGATCAATTCTCTTATCAATCATATCACTTATAGTGATTATTTCCGGGATGTTCGTCATCTTCAATCGAGGAATCAAAGTATTTGAACAAGAAGAAATTGAAAACAAAGAAGCTGCTATCGCACTTTTTGTAGAAGATGTGTATCAAGAATTAAATACTCTTGCAAGAGCTCATGCTTATTGGACTCTAGCTAATGAGGCTGTACAAAATAATGATACTGAATGGATTGAAGTAAATCTATCCAAATACCTTTATGAAGGAGTATTTGGGGTTGATTTACTTTTTATCGCTAAAGAAGACGAATCCATAGTGGAAACTTACGGATTCAGTTCTACCGAAATTAAAAATACAGAACTTTATTACCTTGCTATAGTTGAAGATACTATTGCAAATTCTCTTCTATGGGTTGATGATCAACTATATCTTATGTCCGCAATTCCTTTGGCCAATGATGATGAAACTGATAAAAACGGTATCTTCATTATTGGTAGAGCCTTACATGATGAATTGCTTACTTATGCTAAATCAATTATTGTTCCAGTTCACTCCGAGCACTTCTTTATATCACCTACAGATACTCCACCGGAAATAGATGAACATTTTGTTGTCTTTGAAGTAACTTCGGTAGACTCTGATATGTACATATATGCCCATATAGAAAATGCTTATACCAATTACATCAGAGATAAGATGATAGGTCATACAATCGCAATTATCTCAATCATGTTTTCCATTAATGTACTTGGTTTTCTTATCAGTATAATTATTTCATCAAAATATCGAAAAAAATTAATCATAAGCATGGGTATGATTCAATTATCCAACCAAGAATTCACGAGAATCCCTCCTAATCGAATTGAGGAATTAAACTTAATTGGTGAAAAAGTAAATGAGATGTTACAAAGAATTGAAACAGACTATTTAGCTCTTACCAGCAAAAACATCGAAATCGTTCATTTGCTTTCAAAAGCAAATGAACTAAATGACCCATATACCAAAGAACATAGTGACTCGGTAGCTAAAATCAGTGAAGAAATTGGAAGACGTTTGGGATATTCATCGATTGATCAACTTGCCTTAAGCGCTCAACTTCATGATATTGGGAAAGTGTTTATTCCCTTAGATATCCTAAATAAAAAAGAAAAGTTGACAGAAGAAGAAATTGTTTTGATTAAGAAACATTCTGAATATGGATATCGAATTTTACAAGGTATTTCTGGTTTCGAAGTCATCAATAAAGGTGTTTTATATCATCATGAACGATATGATGGTACAGGATATCCAAAAAGGCTTAAAGGTGATGAAATTCCTTTAATCGCAAAGATAATCTCAATTGCGGATGTCTATGATGCATTAACCTCAAAAAGACCTTATCGAGATGCTTTTACTAAAGAAGAAGCCTTAGAAATTATGAAAGATAAATCCGGTAAACATTTTGATTCAAAAATCTTAGCAGTCTTTTTTGAATATATCGATGATGAGTTGCAATTAGACCTAAATATGGATAATCAGTAGTTTTAAGTTCATATATTTATCGGTAAATAAGCGAGATTGTTATAAAAATCTCGCTTTAATATTAATCTTCCAGTAGAACAAAAGATAGAGTTAGATTTACAAATTGAAAAAAATTTAATTAAATTTCGNNGATAATTTATGTTAGATATATAATATAATTATAGTGGATAAAGTATTAGGAGGTGTTGAATGAAAAGGTATTATAACTGTGCCGATTTTTTAGAAATTTCTTTGGATGTGATTGAACAAGTATCTCAAGATGAAGATAATAGTTATCAAATTATTTGTGAATCACTTGGAGAAAGACTTAAGTGGGATTACGCAGAAGTTTGGTTACGAGACGCACTGAACCCACAACTTGTGCAAAGTGATATTTGTTATACAACTGATCAGTTGACCAGTGATTTTTCTAAGGTTAGAAAACATAGCATTTTCCACTATGATCAGGGATTGCCTGGTTTATCTTGGAGAACAAAAGAACCTGTTTGGATAACAAATCTTACAACAGAAAAACGGTTTTTAAGACAAAAAGAAGCAAAAAAAGCAGGGTTAAAAACTTGTTTGATTGTACCAGTCATAGCTGAAGATTATGTTGATGGTGTAATAATGTTTTTTAGTAAAAAATCTTTAGAAGAAAATAAGCATATTATAAAACTTATGTCATTACTAAGTTCAAGACTAGGTTTAAATATTATCAAAAATCAATTATCAAACATGTTGATTAACTATGAAAAAGAAGCGGATAAGAATATTGAGTTGATATCAAAAATCTTTTCTCTAAGAGATCCTTATACGATCTCTCATGAAAAATTTGTTAGAAATTTAGTTACCGATATTGGTCAGAGATTAAATTTTACTCATGAAGAAATTCAAGATTTAAATTACGCAGCCGCTCTTCATGATATCGGAAAAATTTCTATTCCAATGGAAATATTAAGTAAACCAGCAAGACTTTCACATGAAGAATTTCAATTGATTAAAACCCATGTGATTGCTGGATATGAACTTATTCAAGATTTAAGTTTCAGTGATAATGTAAAACGGATGGTATTAGAACATCATGAAAAGCTTGATGGAAGTGGTTATCCTTTCGGAAAGATTAAGGATGAAATCTATCTTGGTTCTCAAGTATTAGCAATATCCGATATTGCGAGCGCAATGCTTGAAAATAGACCTTACAGAGCTGCTCATAAGAAATTAGCGGTTATTGATGAATTAAATAGACTTGCTAATGGTAAATTTGATTCTAAGTTGATAGAACTAGCGATTGAGGTATTAGCTAAGTATGATGATGATTACTTTACAAGTAGTCATGGTTCTTTTATGGTAAAAAATTAATTTTATTTATCTTGCCGAAAATATCATTAAAAAAATTAATGGAAATACATATGAAAACCTAAATTATCAAAAAGATGAATCAGATTATTTATATGTCTCTAGATGTATAGATGAGGATATTGTATGTCCCATGAGTGCAGCTTTTTATCACGGTATTAGCGCTTTTCATATGAATTGAACTTATGTTGGTATTAAGACAAAAACCATTGAAGGCGGATATTTTAGGTTTTATGATATTGAAAAAACAGTATGTGACGGATACATTAAACCTTACCATAGAAATCTTACCTTATTTTTTAGAAGAAATTAATGAATCATTATTAAACGTGCTGTATGATTGTGTTCCGGATGATATTATTTCTACATTAGATGAAGTATAGGAGGAATTTAGATGATTTTATGTATGACTAAAAAGGTTCAAGATTTATTTCATATCAGTGATTTAGAAAATTATTCTAATAAAAGCGATGATATGTGGCATGTAACTATCGAAACTTATGAAAGAAAAAGGATGTTCTTCTTTAATCATGTTTCAACTGGTTATACACTTGTTTTTTACGGATTAAAAGCTAAGCAAATAAGACGTATCGAGCAATATCTTATAAATGCTTTAATGAAATTGCTTGTATTTGACGGGTTTACACAAGTGGCTGCTGAAACGTTTGTTAAAAGCCAAGGGACATTAATCAATGGTAAAACAAACAATCGCTCGATTATTGCTAATACAACACAACGAAAACATGCAACTTATAGTTTTCTAGATTATCTTGACATTGAACACACCTTTCAAAAAATTATTTCACATCGAGTCAATCAAATGTTGGGGATTGGTTATAAAACACCAAGAGAACTTCTTGATGAACATATCAAAAAAATGGTTGAAGTTACATCATCATTTACAGGCTATGAATTAGACATTAAGTTAAATTTAGAAAATGAACATGTTTTAAGAAGAGTAGTTGTTCCCAATTACTATACTCTAGATGAACTACATATTGTCATCCAAAAATTATTTGGATGGAAGAATATGCATCTTCACGAGTTTGAAAATACCCGTAACAGATTATCATATGCACCTGATAATAGGGATATTGATGGTTTTGAAAGTTCGCTTAATTCAAAAACACTAACTCTTGAAGAGGCATTTGATACATTTGATGAGTGGATTTATACTTATGATTTTGGTGATGATTGGAAACATGAGATCTTTTGTAGAATGTCAATTCATCAAAAAGACCCCATCAAAACATTTTGTTCTTATTATGAAGGAAAGAATGTTCCAGAAGATGTAGGTGGTATACTAGGATACAAACACTTTATAAATGTTATGAAAAATAAAAGTCATATTGAATATAATTCATATCATGATTGGTTAAAATTAATTGAATATGAAAAGTTCGATTATCATTCTGTTAATGTCAGTTTAATACAGGAATTACCCTTAGGCTTTAAATTATCTTTTTTACGATTGGCCGGATATAAGAATGATAAAAATATCTACTGATTTTACCTTATAGAAGCTATTTATTTATATGTGTAAATGTAACAGTTGCAAAGATATCGACTGTTCTTAGTAATAATTTTCATAGTAACAGACAGTTCTTAAACATTCCTCAGGACAAGAATTATATTATTTTTTTAATTTTTGAAAAGCTATTATATTAAATTAAATAATATTCTTACCTTATAACAAACAACATAAGAAAGAAGGTCTCATGAAACTCTCAAAAAAAGAAAAAATAGGATATGGCTTTGGTGATTTGTCAGCTAATATAATAGTAGCTGCTATTAGTTTTTATCTATTATATTTCATGGTTTCAGTTGCTGGTCTTGATCCAAGACTTGCTGGTTTAGTTTTTATTGTTGGTAAATTTTGGGATGCTATCACTGATTACCTGATGGGGGTAATCAGCGATAAAACAACTTCTAAATTTGGCAAGAGAAGAGTTTATATGTTTTTTGGGGCTATTCCTTATGGATTAATCTTTATTCTTTTATGGGTAACTCCATTTAGTTTAGAAACAACACAGTTTATTAAGTTTTTATATTATACTTCTGCCTTTATGCTATTTAATACTGCTTGGACAGTTGTATATGTTCCATATAATGCACTTACAGCTAATATGACAAGAGATTATGATGAAAGAACATCATTGAATGGAATTAGAATAATCTTTGCGAATATCGGCCTTCTATTAGGGGCGGCGATATTCGCATTGCTAGCTGAAGGTGAAGGAAGTATCTTCGCTGAAGCCTTTAATTCTGTTAAAACCGGTTATTTAGTTGCTGCGGCTATCTTTGGAATTATAGCGATGCTTATCATGATTCTGTCTGCTTCAATGGTGAAAGAAAGAGTTGAAACAAATTCAACCTATAATAAACCATTGTTTAAGACTATTAAAGAATTCTTTTCTATGAAAGAATTTAGATCAACAATGATGTATTATTTATTATCGATGGTTGGTTTTGATATCATTATGGCGGTGTTTTTATTTTTTATTAATGATGCATTAGGATTTGCGACTGTTGGTGGCGGAGAGATTTCGATGATCTTTATTGCACTACCATTAATATGCGCGATTGGTAGTGCAATGTTTTGGGTTAATAGATCTGAAAAATATGACAAAGTTAAAGTATATTCCTTTGCAGTTGTTTGGATAAGTTTAGCTTTATTAGCCTGTATCTTTATTCCTAAGTATAATGTTGATAATCCATTTATTTCATATTTGTTTTTAGGTCTTACTGTTATACTAGTAGGTATTGGTATGAGTGCAGTACAAATTTTACCTTTTGCTTCAATACCTGATGTGGTTGAAGTTGATGAATATTATCATGGAGTAAGAAGAGAAGGAGCTTATTACGGTATCGTTTCTTTTGTTTATAAGGTAGCTAGTGGTATTTCAATTGCTATTATTGGAATGATTTTAGGTGCTTTTGGTTATATTGAAAGTATTGATGGCGTTTATATCGTTCAACCTGAATCTGCTCTTTTAGCGATAAGATTAACTATTGGTTTATTACCAGGTATCTTATTCTTTATTTCAGTAATGTTTGGCAGAAAAGCTAATTTAGATCGAAAAAGGTTTAACCAGTTCAAAGCCGATGTTATATTAAGAAACGATAATAAATAATTAAACTAATAAAAAGAGTAATTCACTTGAAATTCAATGAGAATTACTCTTTTTTATTGTAGACTATTGAAAATAATCTATTCAAGTAATAAAACAGTATAATACCTTCAAACTAAAATATTGGAGGTATTTTTGTTAGCGTCAAACAATGTCATTAACTTAAGGTTTTTCTTTATGGTTTCATTCTAGTTTGAAATTATTTTTTTTAGTCTATAAATTTCTTAAAATCACTATAATTAGGCTTGTTTCTATAAATAACGTTGGATAATGTTTTATCTTTATTTCTAGTGAAACGATACATCGTATAAACACCTTGGTATCTTCGATACATGATTGATAATAATTTAAAATCTTTAACTTCATTTATAATAGACTCATAATTTTCAATCGCTAATTTTCTTTCATTCGTTTACATTTACCAATTTTATTCTATACCAGCTTATTGGTATTAAAAAAATTATTCATAACTAATACCAAAAGAATCAAGCAATTTCCTTATATCTTTTAGAGGTATTTTTTGACTAAATGCAATTTTTAATCTTAAAGCAGTATTGTAATCCACTGATCCAATATTTTTCACAACTTTATGCTTGATTTTACCATTCACTCTAATTGATTGAACTAAACTAGCGTAATAATATTTTTTGCCATTTATTGTGGTATTTGATACTTTACAAAACATTTGATTAACCTCCTAATATTATATACTTCTATTATAACATATATTAGTTTTATATAAGCCATATATTTAAAATAATATACACTACATTTATGTAAAAAATATAAGAAGACTTTTACATTACATCTGTAAAATCTTCTTAAGTTTATGACATTG
>DDWA01000020.1 GCA_002345425.1 Caryophanales bacterium UBA2298
ACAATTTCCTAAGAAATAAAAAAAATCGTCCTTAAAAAAGGACGAATTATTCCGTGGTACCACCTTTGTTCTAGATAAATCTAGCACTCTAAACCTTTAACGCAGGCGAAACGGATTAAACTACTACTATTTCATCTAATCTACTCCATGGCTACCTTCTTCATCTTTATGAGGTAAACTTACACCAAACGTTTACTCGCTTTTTTTCTCAGGATGAGTACTCTTCCACTTCTCTGTATTTTCATTGTATTTTACCAAAGTTTCTTCATATTGTAAAGCGTTTTGGTACAATTTTTCAACAATTATTAAACCAGTGTACTGATTTATCTCCATAAAGCTTAAATCATAGTTATCTTCAATACGGTCTAAAATATCTTCATAAACATGATAATACAAATCTAAATGATTATCTTGAAGATGATCTTTTATGAAATTTTCTTTTTTTTCTTGGCTATAAAACATGACGTCCCCAATTAGCAACTTGCCGAAAGGGGCTAGATGATTACGGAAAAGATCAATAAAATATAAAATGAATTCAAAATCAAAATGCATAAAAACATAAGACACAACGATGAAATCAAATTTTTCATCTTCTAAATCATATGGTAAACCTTTTTTGAGATTGTGATTAATAATATTGGCTTCAGGAACTCTAAGTTTCGCAATTTCAATCATCGCTTCACAGTTATCAATTCCCGTCAGTTCAATGTGGCTGGGATTGATTTTTTCATATAGAGAAGCTGTACCTATACCGATATCCAATACTTTTTTCTTATTTGTATCATTTGTATCCATGATGTATTCAGCAATAATGTCATGAACTAAATTATGCTCTGAATAAGGAAAACGAAAGTTTTCAATGTCCTCTGCAACTAAATAATCAAATTTTTTTGCTAAATCATCATAAATTTTGTTACTCATAAGTTTCCTCAACTACCTTTTCCAAATAATTCCAAACCTCTGTCTGGTTTTCTTTCGTCTTGGTTGAATAAGTAATAATATAGTCGAATTCATTTGTTTTTAAAACTTTTTTTATCTCTTTTACTTGGTTTATCTTTTGATTGTTTGATAACTTGTCTGACTTAGTTAAAACTAGCATAACTTTAAAGCCCATCGCCTTAAAATAATCGTACATCAATAAATCATCATCATTTGGTAGTCTTCTTATATCAAGCAAAAGGACTCCAAGTTTTATTAAAGGATTTTGTAAATATTCATCAATCATATCAGCAAACTTCATAATTTCTTGTTTACTGGCATTGGCATAACCATAACCAGGTATGTCGACAAAATAAAATTTATCATTGATTAAAAAGAAATTTATCAACCTTGTTTTTCCAGGTGTTTGGCTTACTCTGGCAATATTTTTAACATTTAGCAATGAGTTGATGAATGATGATTTGCCAACATTAGATTTACCGGCAAAGACAACATGAGGTAGGTTATCTTTTGGATAATCCTCTTGTTTGACGGCAGAGATTATAAATTTTACACTTTTAAGAATCATATGTTTCACCAACTTAGGATTAATTATATCATTAATTTATTTTCTTGTTAAGACTATTGCAAATACTCGACAAGATAAATATTATTTTTAGTAAAGATTTCTTGATAAAATTTAAAATCATCAAACGTAATGTTTTTCGATTTTTCGACAAAACTGTAAATATCAATATTATCATTAAGTAGTTTTTTGATTAGAAGGTGCGACTGTTTTACATCGTCAAAAGCTTTGATCGAACGACCTATTTCAGCTCTTTTATAAGCTTTGAAAATTTCTTCCTCAAAGGTGAGATTTGGCAAATCTTCTAAAAGTTCCTTGATTGTCTTAATAAATAATTTTGCCTTCTGCGTTTCAACTGAAATATTGAAAAAACCATAATCATCTTCTATTACAGGTGATGCGGAAAAACTGAAGTTATAAAGTTTTTTCTTCTTTAATACTTTATATAATTTAGAAGATGGGCTGAATATCATTGAAAAGAAAGGATTTGTCACAATATTATGTTCTAGTTCTGTTCTGTTGAATAAAAATTCAGGAATTTTTATTCCTATTTCAATTATATTGGTGTCCAATTTTTTATTAATTTTAGTGAAATGATGTCTGCCTTTATCCGTTATATTAGCTTCTCGAGTTACTGGAGTATATTCACTCCAAGTTTTTGTGACAAATTGATGCAATTTTAAATTTTCAATTACAGTTTCCGGGTTGACATTTCCAGTTACCAGTAAAATCATATTTTCAGGATGATAAAAATGATCTGTCGCCTGTTTTAAAATATCCTTGTTGATAGTTTTAATCGTTTTCTTACTACCACCGATGTCTTCATAAATTGATTCATCTTTATACATCAATTTTAAAAGTGATTTATAAGCTTTTATCTCATCTGAATCATCACTCATTGATAATTCTTGAGAGATAATTTTAAGTTCTTTCTGAATAGAGGTTTCATTAAAATTATAATCGACGAAATTATCTAACAACTTATTCAATAATTCCAAAAAATTATCTTGTGTTGAAAAATAATATGATGTCAATCTTCTTGAAGTATAAGCGTTTATGTCGGCGTTATTTTTTATGAAAAAATCGCTTAAAGTGTTACCGTTATTTTCGAACAACATATGTTCCAGAAAATGCGCAGTTCCTTGAGGGAGGTTGATTAACTGATTATTTCGATAATATTTAAAATCTCTACCACCAAAATTCACCTGTAAAGAGGCGAATGTTTGAACAAATTTAGTTTTAGGATGGATATAAACAGTTAAACCATTTTCAAGTTTTTCTTGATAAATGATTTCGTCTTTCAGTATATATTTCTTCTCCATTAATTATTCCTCATTAGTGTAAACGTAGGTTGTATCGATTTTGATATTTTGAATCAAATTGATAACTTCTTCTTTCTTGATATCTCTTATTTCTTGTTTACGCAATTCTAAATCAAAAACACTCTTATATCTCAGATAGCCGATAATATTGTGAAGCAGCAATTTTGTTTGTGAATCTAGAGCTGAATCTAATCTTTTTATTAAATTCTGTTTAGCTTGATTGAATAGTTCATCATCGATATCGCCGTTTTGACAATCTTGAAGTTGTTTAGCTACTTCATCTATTGCTTTTTGTGTTTGTTCTTTATTAGTTTCTAAATTAACAAAAAACAGATTACTATCTTCATTATATCTTGAATAGACGTAATATGATAGTTGAAGTTTCTCTCTTATATTAGCAAATAATTTGGCTTTTTCAAAGCCACCGAACAATTCATCAAACAAAGACATTATAAGTGCATTTTTCTTATTGTAATCAAAGTTAAGATAGTAACCGATGAATACTCTGGTTTGACCGTTGGAACTTTTTTCAATTACTTCATTGATATTGGTCGAAGAAACAAATTCCGATTTATAGTCAAAACTTAAGTCTGTTTTCGATACTAAAAAACTTAATTTTTCTTGAATTAACTGATCCATTAAAGTAAAATCAAAATCACCGGCAATAAAAATCTGTAATTTATCTTCGCTAATCATTTTTTGATAGCAATCACTGACTGTTTTATTTGAAACTTGGTTCAAATAACGCATTTCTGGAAAGATTGCAATCCGGTCTTGATTGTTGCGAGTGTATTCTCTCATGAACTGATAATATGTATAAGCATTTTTGTTTTGTTTGATACTCAACATTAATTCTTCGGTTTGGATAAGCAGTTCATTAACGCTTTTTTTCGGTATTAAACATTTATGTAATTTTGGTCGGTAGATAATTTCTAATAAAAGGTCTAAACTTAGAGAAAAAATATTTGATTCATCTAGATATTTATCATTGATGGTTCTAATCATAAATGTTGTGATGCTGACATTGCCGACGGTATGGAAATTACAGGTTTTATCTAAACCATATAAATTATCACATGCTAAACTCATTTTTTCAGGATTGTTATATTTATGAGTCGATTCCATTAATATTTCCGAGAGAAAATTTCTTTCATTTATTTCTTGAGGATTGAGTTCATTAGTAAAAACAAAAGCCACATCAATGGTTTTAAATTTGGTATTAGGCATATAATAAAGTTCTAAATTATTGATATTTCTTTTGACTATTTTCATGTTTCACCTCAAAAAAAAGGTTTTTGATAAACCTTTTTATTCTGCCATTTCTAAAGCGATTTTCATCATATTTGTAAATGCTGTTTGTCTTTCTTCTGGTGTTGTGCTTTCGCTGGTAACTAAAGAATCAGATACCGTTAAGAGACAAGCTGCTTGTTTGTTAGTAACATTAGCATTATGGAATAATGCGAATGATTCCATTTCTACTCCTAAAAGATTTTTTTCTTTAGCAAGTACTAGTACATCATCTGGAAATTCATGATAAAAAACATCACTTGAATGAATTTTCCCTTTGACTAGTGGAATATTTAATTCTTTAGCAATATTTTCTAGTTTTATATTAACTTTTATTGAAGCTTGTAATGTATCCTTTTGGCATTTACCCTGAGCAAAAGCAAAACTTGATTCTGAATATGCTTCTGTTACTAAAATAGTATCATATATTTTTAATTCTTTGGTATAAACACCGCATGAACCAATTCTAATAATTGTGTTAACATCATAAAATTTAAACAATTCATATGAATAAATACCAATAGAAGGCATACCCATTCCAGAACCCATAACCGAGATTTTTCTTCCTTTGTAAGTTCCAGTATAGCCAAACATGTTTCTTACAGAATTGAATTGTTTGACATCTTCTAAAAAAGTATCAGCGATATATTTAGCTCTTAATGGATCCCCGGGCATTAATACGGTTTTAGCGATTTCATTTATTTGTGCATTTATATGTGGAGTAGGCATAGGTTATTCTCCTTTTACTCTTTGATTGATTTTATTAATTACTTCAGGAATATTAACAATCGAGAAACGATAATCTGTATCCATCAAGAAACTTTCAAATAGGTAGACTTTTCCATCTTTGTCAAGATGACTTAAAGAGATGGTAAAATCACGTCCGTAATTGACTGTTATACTTTCCTGTCTATCTTTTTTAGAACTTGATTGTTTAAAGGCTTCAAGATACATATCTTCGCCTTTAAAGTAAATTGCCGTCTTTTTCAAAAAATATCCTTGATAGTTTTTTTCTAAAACGGGAATATATAAATCAATGCTTGGATCTTTATCTTTTAAAAAATCATAGAATCGGTCCAAAGTTTTCAAAGAATATCTGGCAATCGAAAAATCACGAACAAAACTATAGAGAATTGCTAGGACAACAACAAAAATAGTATTGTACCAATCAAGCATATTCAGTATTAAAAGAATTAATATTACTACAGTTGTAGAAACGGAAAAATAAAGGACAAAACGCACTAAATTAAATTTTTTGATTAAGTTTTTAGATACAGTAAATACTTGTTCTTGTAAATTATTCATTAGTAGCCCGTACCTTCTTCATCATTCATTAAACTAACGCCATTAGAAGTTCCAATTCTTGTTGCGCCAGCATTAACCATGGCATCTAAATCTTCTTTGGTTCTCACGCCACCGGCAGCTTTCACTTCTTTACCGTTGACATTATCCTTCATGATTTTAACTGCTTTTTTTGTTGCACCAGAAGTTCCAAAACCAGTGGATGTCTTAATGAATTTAGCTTCTGTTTTACCAACAATTTCACTGACTTTCTTTATTTCTTCATCATCTAAATAACAAATTTCCACAATTACCTTAACAGTTTTCCCCATTGCAGCTTTGCAAACTTGATTTATTTCTTTTTCAATATAATCATAATCCTTATCTTTAAATTTACCGATATTGATAACCATATCGATTTCATCAGCGCCATTGCTGATGGCATTTAAAGTTTCAAAAACTTTTGTTTCTACTGTATTGGCACCTAAAGGAAAACCAATAACAGTACAGGTTAAAACCTCTGTTCCTTGTAATTGTTCGCTACAATATTTAACGTGTGTGGGATTAACACAAACACTCTTGAAATTATGTTCTTTTGCTTCTTGTAACAACTTATCAATATCCTTTTTAGTTCCAAAAGCCTTTAGATAAGTATGGTCGATTAATTTATTTATATTCATACTAAACCTCCTAGTTTCTTACGTCAATTATACAATGATTTATTCTTAGTGTCAATTAAACTTCAATGTTGAAATAAGCCGAACAATCGGCTTATTTGCTACTAGTTTATAACGTCAACGCAACGATCGCATAAACCGTCTTCATCAACTTCATCAACTATTTGCCAACATCTTTCACATGTATGACCTTCGGCTTTAAAGACATCGATTGTAACATCTTGTCCTTTGTATGCACCAAATCCATCTTTAGCGATTTCAAACTTAGACACGATAAAGATTTGCGCTAAGTTGACGTTGATTTTATTTAAAATATTTTCAATTTTTGCCTTGGGATAAATTATCACATGAGCATTTAAACTTTTACCAATTACTTTTTCATTACGAGCATTTTCTAGTGCCTTAAGTACATCTTCTCTAAGTTCCATGAATTCATCAAATGTCGCTTCAATTTCCGTATCATACTCTTCAACTTTCGGCATATCAGTTAAATAGATATCTAATACTTTTTTATTAGGCACATATGAATAAGCTTCTGAAGTTGTATGTGGTAAGATTGGTGTCAATAATTTTAGCAGTGTATCAAGAATTTTATAGATAACAGTTTGAATACTTCTTCGTTCTAAAGAATCAAATTTTTCAATGTAGAGAATGTCTTTAGCAAAATCTAAATAGAATGAAGAAATAAATGTGACGTAATTAGTTATTTTACGGTAAACAACATCGAATTTAAAATCTTCATATGCTTCAAGTACTTCTTTAATTAAATTATTGTTTTTAATCAAAACATAACGGTCAACGTCATTAAGTTTCGCAAATTCAATTCTATTTTGATCATCATCATAATCAAAGATATTACCAAGTAAAAATTTAATTGTATTTCTGATTTTACGATATGATTCAGAAACTTGTTTTATCAAATTATCCGATAAGCGAACATCCGCTTGATAGTCAACTGAAGCTGTCCATAAACGGAAGATATCAGCACCCATACTATTGGCAATTTTATTTGGGTCGACGACATTTCCTTCTGATTTAGACATTTTGCGACCATCGCCATCAAGTACGAACCCGTGTGATACAAGTGTTTTATAAGGCGATTTTCCTTCAGTTGCGACCCCGGTAATTAAACTGGAATTAAACCAACCACGGTATTGATCGCTGCCTTCCATATAAAGGTCTGCCGGATATCCATAACCTAAGTCTTTCATCGCTCCATGATGAGATGTTCCAGAATCAAACCAAACATCCATGATGTCAGTTTCTTTTCTAAAAATTCCATTAGGTGAGTCGGGGTGAGTGTAGCCTGGTGGTAATAATTCTTTAGCATCCCTAATAAACCAAGCATTTGAACCTTCTTGTTCAAAGATATCTGCGACATAATCAATAACTTCAGGATCTAAAAGTGCTGTTTCTTTTTCGGTATAGAAAGCGGGTATTGGTACACCCCAAGTTCTTTGTCGAGAAATACACCAGCTGCCACGATCTTTAATCATATTGCTAAGTCTGACGTCTCCCCAAGCAGGGTACCATTTTATTGTTTGAATTTCTCTTAATATTTCATCTTTTAATTTTTCAATTGAGGCAAACCATTGGCTAGTAGCTCTAAAGATTACCGGTTTTTGGGTACGCCAGTCATGTGGGTAGGAGTGAGTAAAATCAAAACGACCAAGAAGATAACCACCTTCAAATAAGGCTTTTATCACTTCTTCATTACAATCATCAACGTAAAGTCCAGCAAACCTTTCGCCAGCTTCTTCAGTCATAACTCCTTTTGAATCGACTGGGCAATAAACATCTAGATTATATTTTTGTCCGACAACAAAGTCTTCTTCACCATGGCCAGGAGCTGTATGAACTAAACCTGAACCATCTTCAACAGTGACGTGTTCAGAGATAACGATTGGTGAAATACGTTCATATAAAGGATGTTTGTAAGTCATTCCTTCAAGTTCCCAACCAAAGATATTTTGAAGTTCAGCAGGATTGTTCCAACCTAATAAATCACTTAACTTTCCAAGTAGGGCTTTGCTAACTAAATAGTTATTATTTTTAACTTTAATTAAAACATATTCAATATCTGAACCAACAGCTATTGCTAAGTTAGCGGGAATTGTCCAAGGCGTTGTCGTCCAAATTAAAAAGGATGTATTTTTCGGTAATTTATTTAAAGTGTCAACTGCAGGCATAGCAACATAGATAGAAGGCGAAACGATATCATGATATTCGATTTCCGCTTCTGCTAATGCTGTTTCGCTCGAAGGCGACCAATAAACAGGTTTTAATCCTTTATAGATTAAACCTTTCTTAACCATCTCGTTAAAAACACGAAGTTGTGAAGCTTCATATTCTTTATTTAAAGTTATATATGGTTGATCCCACTGGCCTAAAATACCTAATCTTTTAAATTGCTCACGTTGAATATCAACTTGTTCTAGAGCGTAATTCATGCATAATTCTCTAAACTCTGATAGTTCAAGTTCTTTACGATTGACCTTTTTATTTTTAGACAAGGCGTTTTCAATCGGTAGTCCGTGAGTATCCCAACCAGGCAAATAAGGGGCTTTAAATCCAGACATGTTCTTATATCTGATTACAAAGTCCTTAAGAATTTTATTTAGTGCGTGTCCAGCATGAATAGAGCCATTTGCATATGGTGGTCCATCATGAAGTATATAGGTTGGGTGACCGGCATTTTTCTCAAGAAGTTTATTATATAAATTTTGTTTATTCCATTCTTCTTGAATTGATGGCTCTTTAACTCCTAAATTCCCACGCATTGGAAATTCAGTGTTTGGCATCAACAAACTGTCTTTAAAATTCTTTTTTTCCATAAAAATCTCTCCCTTTTAAATAAAAAAATCCTTAATCTATAATTAAGGACGTATTACCGCGGTGCCACCTTAGTTCTAGCATAAAAAATACTAGCGCTTAAATATCGTTAACGCCGACTTACGTAATTACTTACATATCAGTAATTCTCTCTTGGGTGATAATAATAAATAGTTC
The DNA here is from genome assembly GCA_002345425.1 of Caryophanales bacterium UBA2298. Lineage (GTDB taxonomy): Bacteria > Bacillota_I > Bacilli_A > Izemoplasmatales > Hujiaoplasmataceae > UBA2289. The sequence goes on from DDWA01000020.1 coordinate 9,081, forward strand.
TAACTTGTTTTCACCAACCACAAGTTCTCTAAAATAGAAAATATTTATCATCTTGTCCCAATCTTCGATTATCTTATACGATTATACACAATTTTATCATTTTTTTCAAGTGTTTATTACTTTAAATAGCTCTAGCGATGATACTTAAGATGAATTGATATAACAATAATCCTAACATTGGTGTAAAGTCAATGTTAGAAATAACAATCCAACCTCTGAAAATACCTAAGTATGGATCAACTATCTTGCCAAGAATACGGTAAAATTGACTGTTTCTAATTGGGGTCCAACTCAACAATATATAAACAATCATAATATAAAAATAGGCAAGCAAAACATAATATGCATAATACAGAAAAACTAACATATTTAACCTCTATTGTTTCTTATAATCATTGATAAATCTAGTTAAGGTTGGACCTAGTAAATCACTTTTCTGAGCCATTAAATAAATTTTATCTTGAATTTTGACAATTTCGCCATCGCAAGCGTATAAAACACCGGTTAAAAACATCAGGACTTCATTAGCTTCTGAAATTAAGCAATCAGTAAAATTTAAAACAATTGGCATTCTGTGCATGATAATTTCAGCGTATTTATAAACGTCTTTATTGTCATTAACCTTAACAAAAGTCAAATCTTCAAACTCGACGTTAGTTGGTGTTATTTTCTTTTTTCCAAATAATCCCATATTTATTCCTCTTTCTTAAATAGAATTGAACCTAATCGCAAGTGAGTCGCACCTAATTCTAGTGCGATTTTGTAATCGTTGGTCATTCCCATAGATAAGTACTCAATTTTTTCCTTAGAAATATTATTGAGTTCAGATCGAAGATCAACTAATTTTTGAAATTGCGATTTAATTAATTCTTGATCATCGGTTAATGAAGCCATTCCCATCAAACCGACTATTCTTATTTTATCATAGTTTTGAACTTTTTTATAGAAAGATACAACTTCTGTATATTTTAATCCATATTTATTTTCTTCTTCAGCGATATTGACCTCTAAAAAACAGTTTAAAGGCAAAAGTCGATACTTTTGAATTTCTTCTAATAAAGATATTCGGTCTAAGGAATGGAGGTAATCAATTTTATTGATGACGGTTTTAACTTTTTTGGATTGTAGATGACCGATAAAATGCCAGACAATGTCCAAATCGTGAAGTAGTTCATACTTTTCTAAAAAGGCTTTAACACGGTTTTCACCTATATGGTTAATTCCAAGTTCATAAAGTTTTAAAACATCAGATTCATCGCTGTATTTAGTCGCGGCGACGATGGTTTTGCCTGTAGTTTCTTCAAGTAACTCGGGTATTTTTCCCTCATTTATCATAAACTTTTCACTTTCCTTTTCTACGGCTTATGAAAGAAAACACCGATGAAAATATAACTAGGTAAAGTCCTAGTAAAATCTTCAACAAAGTACTTTCTATGACATAGCCTATTAATAATATAACTGCAATCATATTGATCAGATAGATGATTAAAAATATAAAACTACTTTTCAACAATCTTACTCACCTTATTTCTTAATTCTTCAAGACCCTTTTCAGTTTGATTGGCAAACTTCAATGGCGTGATGGAAATAAAGCCATTATTTACAGCAAAAAGATCGGTATCCGGCAAAAATTCAAAATGATCAAATTTTCTTTTTGTTGTGTAATGATCACCATCAGCGACATAAAAATGCTCGGTTGGTCTAAATCCTAAATCGGTAATCATTATACCTTTAGATTCATTGAATTCTCTTGCGACAAAATTAACATTCAATAGATATTGGGTTGATATCAAGTTATTATCAAAAATATAATCCAAGACCAATTTCAAGTCTTTTTTTACTTGTTCAAAATGGTCAAAATCTACTGATAGAGCAATTGCAGGAATTCTTGCTTTTAAAGCTTCCATACAAGCGCCAACAGTACCAGAATAAACTGTGTCCGCTCCAACATTAAGACCATTGTTTATTCCGGAAATAACCACGTCTGGCCGAAAATTTAAACCATGTAATGCTAGGGAAACCGCATCGGCTGGTGTTCCTTCAATCGAATAGATATCGTCATGATGTGTATGCACTTTAACTTTGGTCCAAAATACTCTAGAAGCTGAAGCTCCAGACATGTGGTGATGAGGAGCAACTAAAAGTACTTCTCCATATTTTTTTGCTTCTTCATATAAAAGTCTGATTCCTTCGCTTTTATAGCCGTCGTCATTAGTAATTAGAATTTTCATTTTAGTATAATCCTGTCCTTTAAATCTAAGTTTTGTTTATACAATAGTAAGACTCTACCGATTCTATAAACTACATAGATGTCTTTATTTCCTAACACTTTGATGATATCGTTAATATCGTCAGGACAAGATTTTAGAATAGAAATTCTACCGATCTCGTGTTTTTTTAGATTTTCCTGAATATTATTTATCACTTTTTCCGTTAAACCAGCCATTCCAACTTGAAACATGATTGGTCTTTCGTTGGCTAATCTTCTAAGTTTCGCCTTTTGTTTTCCTGTATAGTTCATTTTTTTCCTCCTATTGAAATAACGGTAATAAAATCATTAAACTGATTGAATAATATATCGATAAAGTTATTATATCAGAAATTGTCGTAATAAACGGTCCTGAAGCAACTGCCGGGTCAATTTTTAGTTTAGTCATTAATAAGGGAATTAAAGCTCCTAAACTAGTTGAAATAAATAAAGCAATAAAAATAGATCCAGCAGTTACAATTGCATATAGTTGGTTTTGAGTTGAAATTTCTTGATAAATAAAATAGTTAGTAAAATTAATCATTAGATAAATCAAGAAGCCAATAATTAAGCCTTGGAAAATACCGGTTCTAAATTCTCTCAGTAGATGCTTTTTAATTCGCTCGGTATCAATCTCTTGATTTTTAGAAAGGTAACGAATCATTACCGCTAAACTTTGTGTACCGGTGTTTCCAGCCATACCAAGAATTAAGGGTAAATAAACCGCTAAACGAGAGGCCAGTAATCTTGAACCATCTGTACTTGTGAAATTCTTTTCAAAGATTGATAAAATAATTGATGTAATCATGCTTAAACCTAAAAGAATTGAAAGCCAAGGCAAACGAGACTTAACTGATTTTTTTAGGGTATTAGCATTAAGATTTATTTCTACATCACCTAAGGCAGCAAATTTTGTATAATCTTCTTCTTGGGCTAAGGAAATGATATCTAATAAGTCATCATGTGTGATAATGCCTTCCATCTTACCCTCTTCGTTGATTACCGGAATAGATGATTCAGAAGTCTCTTGCATTAAAGAAGCAACATATTCTTTGTCATCATTAGGGTAAACTTTTGGGAACCTGGTTTTAATTATATCATTCAAAAATTCTTCTGCTCGAGCGACTATCAAGTCTTTAAGCTTTGTATAGCCAAGAAGTATTCCGTCCTCAGAAACTACGTAAATAATTGAGATATAGTCGACATCGTGAGCTTCGCTTACAACCTGTTTCATTGCTGTTTTTACAGTTATATTAGCATTTAAAGTTAAGTAACTGTCAGTAATATAAGCGCCAATTTCATCTTCATCATAAAGCATAATTTTAAGCAATTCTTTACGACGTTCTGAATTAATATGTTTTAAAATTCTAATTCCTGATTTCTTTAGATGTTTCAAGATATCAACTGCATCATCCAAATCCATTTCAGCGATTATTTTGGCACTGTTGGTTTCACCAATGATTTTAATGATATATTCGGCTTCATCCTCTTCTAAATATTCAATTATTTCTGCCGCAAAGTCATTACTAACTGTCTCGAAAAAGGCTTTAATTTCATCAGATTCAAAGTCAATCACTACTTTAGAAATATCATATGAATGATATTCTTCTAAAAGTGTTTCTAAATTTGGATTAATTAAATTTTCGGTGATAAGAGCGATTATCTCGTTCTTAAAATCAGTATTTCTTTCCATAATTTCTTCCATGATAATCCCTCCTTTACACTAAAGATTGAATCAAAATACTTGCTAAACCAAAATAGATTAGCAAGGATAATATATCGTTTATTGTGGTGATAAATGGCCCTGAAGCAACAGCTGGATCAATTTTCAAACTATTGACTATCAACGGTACGATTGTACCGGCAAGGGTAGCTACAATCAGTGCTATATTTATTGATAATGCAACAACTAAAGCAAAATTAAGGCCTACTGTAAAGTCTTGACCTTTAATTAAATTAAAAATAATTACCATTAAAAATAATCCTATAGCTATAATTAAACCATTGACTAAACCAGTAAAAAATTCATTTAGAATATGTTTGGCTATAGCCTTTTTATGGTCCAATTGATTAGTTGCGAACAATCTAATTACAATCCCTAAACTTTGCGTACCAGAATTACCTGCCATATTTAGGATTAATGGCATAAATACCGCTAAAGTAGGGAGCAATTTTAGTTCTTCTTCAAAACCGATTATGATACTGCTAGTAATTAAGTTAATGAACATAATAATTATTAACCAAGGAAGTCTCTTTTTGATAGTTTTAAAAACTGTTTCTTTCTCATCAATCGCAACTTCAGATAAACCGGCTAAACTAGAGTAGTCTTCATCAGATTCTTCATTAAGCGCTTCAAGGATATCATCATATGAAATGATGCCGATTAACTTATTATATTTATCAACAACTGGCAAAAGTAAGAAGTCATAGTTTTTCATAATTTCAATCGCATCTTCTATATCAGTAGCAGGAGTTACATACTTCAAATTAGTCGACATTAAATCTTCAATAACTTGTGATTGATCATAACCAGCACTAATTAATTCCTTTAAAGACATTGCACCTTCTAAAATTCTTGTTTCATCAGTAATAAAAATGTTGTGGATAAATTCAATTTCCGGTGCGAGACTAACGACTTTTTTTATCGCTTGTTTGACTGTGAAATTTTTTGGTAAGGAAACAAAATCATTATTCATGATTGACCCTACTAAACCCTGATCAAAATCCAATAATGACTTAATTATTACTCTTTTGTTAACGTCGATTAAAGAAAGATAAGTAATGCGGTCATCACGGTCATCAATAACATCGATGATATCTACTAAATCATCGGTTTCCATTTCTTTGAATATTTTGATGATTGTTTCAATATTTGTTTCTCTTAAAATTGAAAAAGCATCTTCAGGAGTTAATTCTTCGAAGACATCAGTTAGTTTTCTTATTGGCAAAGATCGATAAAGTTTTTTTCTCGAGTTGGGCTCTAGTACCAATAAAGCTTTAGCAATTTCGTAATCATAATACATTTCGAGTTGCTCTCTCAAGACTTCTTCATCATCAATATTTAAAATGATATTAATAATTTCTTCTTCTGGTAAAATTTTTCTGATTAAGTCTTCCATGAATTACACCTCCTTTTACTAAAAATTGTATCATTAATAATGATAAATTACAATTAATAAAGGCAAATATTATCTTGATCGAAGAACATTAAAAGCAAGAAAAAAGGACTGAATTTCAGTCCTATTTATTGAATCTATCTTTGAGCCAAGAAGGAATCTTAATGTCATCATTTTCTTCTTCTTGATCTTTTTGTTTTTCGATAACTTCTTTTTTCTTGTCTTTCTTTGATTTTTTGCCATGCTTTCTATCTGGTATGTCAACTTCAACCTCTTCTTTTGGTTGTTCTTGATGTGAAGCTGGCTTTGGTGGCATAATATCGTCTTTAAAAACTGGGTCTTGACTGAATCCAGTAGCGATGACAGTAACGACTAATTCATCACCCAAATCAGAGTTGATTGCAGAACCGTAAATAACATTGATATCAGTAGTTGATGCTTTATGAATTTCCGCAATAATTTCATCAATCTCGTATAATGAGGCTTGATAATTAGATGTAATATTAACGATAGCATCGGTTGCGCCGTTGATTGATGTTTCTAATAATGGTGATCTAATTGCTTCTCTTGCTGCTTCAATAGCTCTGTTTGGCCCTTCAGCGACGCCGATACCCATAAGTGCAGTACCTTTATCTTTCATGACGGTTTTAACGTCAGCGAAGTCAACGTTGACTACACCCGGCATTGCGATAATTTCTGTAATACCTTGAACACCTTGTCTTAAGACTTTATCAGCTTCTCTAAAAGCGTCTAAGTAAGATGTGTTTCGGTCAACAATGTAGAATAATTTATCATTAGGAATAACGATTAAAGTATCAACGTAAGGTTTTAATTGTTCTAATCCTTCTAAGGCTACTGCCATCCGTTTTTTGCCTTCAAAACCAAAAGGTTTTGTGACAATACCAATGGTTAAACAACCCATTTCTCTTGCAATTTTAGCGACTACTGGGCTTGCTCCAGTACCTGTTCCTCCACCCATTCCCGCAGTTATAAAAACCATATCGGTTTCTGCAAGTAAATCTCTAATTTCATCTTCTGATTCAACGGCCGCTTGTCTACCAACTTCTGGATTGGCTCCAGCACCTAAACCTCTTGTTAAGGTTTTCCCTAACTGTAATCTCACATCAGCTTTAGATAGCCTTAATACTTGAGCATCGGTATTCATCGCAACGAATTCTACTCCTGGAACTTCATTTTCAATCATTCTATTAATAGCGGAGCCGCCGCCTCCACCAATACCAACCACTTTAATTTTCGGTTTTTGATTAAATTTATCGTCAATATTAAACATTTGGTACCCCCAATTAATGATCTTACAAATATCTTATCATAAAACAAACAAATAATAAATATAATAATTAAAAGAAACTAAAAATCTAGTCAAAATATTCTTTTATGAGTTTATCCTTAAATTCAGCGAAACGATCTTCTTTAATCGCTTCTCTGATGTCTTTCATTAAGGTTTTCAAATAGTATAAATTATGGTATGAGATTAATCGTAAACCAAGTATTTCTTTAGCTTTGAATAAGTGTCTCAAATAGCTTCTAGAGTAATTCTTGCAAACTTTACAATCACAGTTTGGATCTAATGGTGACATGTCACTTTCATAGGTTTTGTTTTTAATAACAATTTTGCCTAAAGATGTCATAGCAGAGCCATGTCTGGCGATTCTTGTCGGCAAGACACAATCGAACATGTCGATTCCGTTTGCAACACCCATAACGATGTCATCAGGAGAGCCTACTCCCATTAAATAGCGAGGTTTATCCTTTGGCATTTTATCTTTTAAAAATTCCAGAATTTCATACATTTCCGCTTTAGTTTCGCCAACACTTAAACCACCAATAGAATAACCAGGGAAATCAATTTTCATTAATTCATTGATTGAATGTTCGCGCAAATCTTTATAAGGACCACCTTGAACAATTCCAAATAAAGCTTGTGTATCAGGAAATTGATGAACTTCTTTACCTCTTTTTGCCCAGCGCAAAGTTCTTTCCAATGATTCTTTATGATAATCATAACTGGAATGGAAAGGTGGACATTCATCAAAACTCATTATGATATCTGCGCCAAGGTTATTTTGAATTTTAATACTATCTTCTGGCGTAAGGTGTAAGATTGAACCATTTAGATGATGCCTAAAGGTCACGCCGTCCTCAGTGATTTTCCTGATTTTCGATAAAGAGAAGACTTGGAAACCACCGGAATCGGTCAGTAAAGCTCCATCCCAATTCATAAAACCACGGATTCCTCCATGGTCTTTAACGATTTCATCACCCGGTTGTAACCACAGATGATAAGTGTTGCCAAGGATAAGACCTTGGCTAACTTCTTTTATTTCATCAACATCAAGTGTTTTTACTGAAGCTTGAGTCCCGACTGGCATAAAAATTGGTGTTTCAAAACTGCCGTGTGGCGTATGTAATATCCCATATCTAGCTCCAGTAGTTTTGTCTTGATGGATAAGTTCAAACTTGATTGCCATACCTAAACTATTGTTCCGTATGTTTCTCCGGAGATGCCAGCGGCATTACCTTCATCTGTATCAATATGCATAGCTGAAGAAAAATCATTTCTAACTCTAATTACAACATCGCCTAAAATTGTTGAACGACCTTCACTATCAATTTTAACAGCGACAATTTCTTTATCTTTAAGATTGAATTTTTCCGCATCCTCAGGAGTTAAATGAATGTGTCTTTTTGCAATTATTAAACCTTCTTTAAGTTCAACCTCACCCTTTGGCCCAACTAATTTACAAGCAGCACTTTGTTTAGTATCGCCACTTTCACGAATTGGAACTACTGTGCCAATTGATCTAGCATCTGTCAAAGAAATTTCAACTTGTGTGGCACCTCTAATTGGCCCTAATATTGATACATTTTTCAATTCTTTTTTAGGTCCGATGACATCAACTCTTTCTTCAGCAGCGTATTGACCTGGCTGTGATAAATATTTTTTTACACTTAATTGGTAATTTTTACCAAATAAAATATCTAAATGTTCTCTAGAGACATGCACGTGTCTTGCAGACACTTCTACTAATACTTTTCTTTCCATAATATCCTCCTTGAATTTCATAACTATTTTACTAAATTTTCGGAGTTTAATCAAACCAATTATTGTTTTTTCTTCATTAAATGGTATAATATTAAAGATTCGCAGTTCGAAACCATCCTGCGTCAACAAAACTAGGAGGAAATTATGACAAATGAGTTTTTATGGGTAATATTTGCGCTGGTGAATTTTACTCTATTTTTATTGGTTTACAAATTTTTCGGTAAATTAGGTATATTTATTTGGATAGTTCTAGCAACGATTCTTGCAAACATTCAAGTAACTAAAATGATTTACTTGTTTGGTCTTGATGCAAATTTAGGAAATATCATGTATGGGACAATCTTTTTAGCTACCGATGTATTGAACGAACTTTTTGGTAAAAAAGAAGCAAGAAAAGCGGTTTTTATCGGATTTTTTGTAATGATAATTACAGTTATATTAATGACTATCGCCATCAATTTTAACCCGCACCCTGAAGATTTTGCTCAAGGAGCATTACAAACAATCTTTGGTTATATGCCTAGAATACTATTAGCTAGTCTATCGGCTTTTATTGTTTCTCAACTTATCGATGTTTATATCTTTGATAAAATTAAGAGTAAATTACCAGAAAATAAGTTTCTTTGGGTTAGAAATAATCTCTCAACAATGCTTTCACAAGCAATTGATACGGTAATATTCGTTCCTATTGCTTTTATAGGAATGGTAAGTAATGAGGTTTTAATAGGCTTGCTTATTTCAACTTATGTAATAAAAGTCATTGTTGCAGCAATGGACACACCTTTTATTTACTTGATAAAGAAAGTAACCCCTATAAAAGAATTAAACGACTAAATTTAGTCGTTTATTTTTTTATTAACATTGAATCTCCAAATGAAAAAAATCGATATCTCTCTTTAATTGCTTCGTGATATGCATTCATAATTATTTCTTTGGATGCAAATGCAGAAACGAGCATTAAAAGCGTTGATTTTGGTAAATGGAAATTGGTAATTAAACTGTCAATTGCTTTGAATTCATAACCAGGATATATGAATATATCTGTGAATCCTGATGATTCTCGGAATTTGTGATGTTTTTGATAAACTGTTTCTAAAGTTCTGACTGTGGTTGTACCAACAGCAAATATTTCTCTATTTTCTGCTTTAGCTTTATTGAGAATTTCAGCGGTTGATTTTGATAGCGAATAAAATTCTGAATGCATCTTATGATTCAAAACATCTTCGACGACAACCGGTCTAAAAGTTCCTAATCCAACATGTAAAGTGATGTATTCAACAATAACACCTTTAGCTATTAATTCTTCAATCAGTTCCTTGGTAAAGTGAAGTCCAGCTGTCGGGCTAGCTGCACTACCGTTAATCTTGGAATACACTGTTTGATAACGGCTTTGATCAGTTAGTTTTTCATGGATATATGGTGGTAAAGGCATTTCGCCTAATTGATCTAAAATATCTTCTAAGTCACCATCATAAATTAACTCAAAATGTCTAATTCCTTCTTCAAGAACTTCAATACACTTTAGTTTTAATAAGCCTTCGCCAAAAATTACTTCAGTCCCAATTTTGACTCTTTTGGCAGGTTTAACAAGTGTCTCCCATTTATTTAGACCATATTGGTTTAATAATAGTACTTCTATATTAGCTTGAGTTCCAGTTTTTACACCATGAAGTCTAGCAGGAATTACTTTTGTGTTATTTAAAACTAACACATCGTCTTTTTTGATGTAATCGCCAATATTTTTGAATTTGTCATGTTTAATCATTAAATTGGCACGATGTGTTACTAATAATCTTGAGTCCGATCTAACTTTCAAAGGAGTTTGAGCAATGAGTTCTTCTGGTAAATTGTAATCAAAATCCCTTGTTTTCATTAAAAAAGACTCCCTTGGTGCGATTTCTTAAGATGGCGATATGCTTTTTCCGTGACAATTCGTCCCCGAGGAGTACGGCTGATAAAGCCTTTTTGAATTAAAAACGGCTCATAAACATCTTCTAAAGTTCCAGCATCTTCACTAATTGAAGTTGCGATTGTATCAAGGCCAACTGGGCCACCATGATATTTTTCGATAATTCCCAGTAAATATTCACGGTCTTTGTTATCTAAGCCCAAATCGTCAATTTTTAGCTTATTAAGAGCGGTTTTAGTTACATCAAGTGTAATTACTCCGTCACTAAGAATATCGGCATAATCTCTAACTCTACGGAATAGGCGGTTAACTATTCTCGGTGTTCCCCGACTGCGCTTTGCAAGTTCAATAATTGCACTCTCTTCCGTTGCGCAATCATAAATTTTGGCAGTTCTTTTACAGATTATTTCCAATTCCTGGTCATTGTAAAATTCCAATTTATGAACAATGCCAAAACGATCCCTTAAAGGACCTGTCAAATCTCCAAATCTTGTTGTAGCACCAATCAAGGTAAAAGGCGCTAAATCAACTCTTATGGACTTAGCTCCTGAATCTTTCCCAACAACTATATCGATAACATAGTCTTCCATTGAAGAGTAGAGTATTTCTTCTACTATTTTTGGTAAACGATGAATCTCATCAATAAATAAAACGTCGCCAGGTTCTAAAGAAGTCAAAATAGCAGCTAAGTCACCTGTGCGTTCTATGGTAGGTCCGCTTAATGATTTGATACTAACTCCTAATTCATTGGCAATAACTTGAGCTAAAGTTGTTTTCCCCAATCCTGGAGGCCCGTAAAGTAATACGTGGTCCAAAGATTCGTTTCGCATTTTCGCTGCACGAACTGCGATTTCAACCATTTCTTTTACATCATTTTGACCAATATATTCGTTAAAACTCTTAGGTCTTAAGGTTACATCCACCTCATCATCAATAAGTAAATTATTACTGATTATTCTCTCATCCATATCAACACCTCAAATATATTATACCAAATTTTAAGTAAAAATCACTTTTTATTTATTCCAATGTATTGAATAAAGTCATTTATTATACTATAATTAAAAATGAAGTAAGTAACGGAGTGATGAAATGGCAAAAAAACGCGATATCTTATCGAATTACTTCACCGAATTTTCTAACTATAAATCTTCTTATCAAGCCCGTTTGGAACAGCTAAAACGGGATTTTAATAATGAAAAAATACATTATGAAAAACTATTAAAACAAGTGGAAAAAAATTATGAAGATGATCAAAATCTCCATGTTGAAAAGTATATTGAAGAAGCAAAAACTCATCAAAAAAGAAGTGATTTAGTAGGTATAGACTACGAAGAAAGATTTAATATTCTTTCAGAAGAATTAAGTTCAAATGGCAATGACAACTATCAGTTAATTGAAGAAGAAAATAAACTTTATCAAGATGTTTTAAATCAGTTTGAAGAAAGAAAACAGGAAGCGCTAAATCGGTATTTGCAACTTGTTCATGAAAGCGATAAAGCGATTGATGAGGAAGTTGATGTCCATTATAATTTCATTGCATATGAAACTGATAAAAACGAAAACCTTAAAGAATATTATCAAGATGTCAATAATTTCTTAGCTAATGACTTATTGAACACAATGGAAAAAGCAAAAAATGCTCTAGATAGTTTGAATGAATCTCTAAAGGAAACCAATATTAATGATTCAACTGAATTAAATCAAACGGTTTTAAAATCTTTGGAACATTTAAGAGGTACTCAAATAGGAATTATTTCTTTGTTTAAAGAAAATTCTAATAATTTGGAATTACAGAGAGAATCAATCAAAAAGATTTCAAAAAACAAACAGCAACCACATTCAGAATTAAACCAAGAAATGATTCAAAAGTATGTCACTCAAATTCGTGATTTAAATAATTCTAAAATTGCCTTTGAGTCTAAAGTGAAGACTGATTTAAATATGTCTTTAGAAAGAGTTTATGCTAATATCATCAAAGCTCATGATGAAAGAGACGACGAAAGTCTAAGAAAATATATTCATCAAAAAGAAATTATCGAAAAGAAAGCGGAGTATTTACTGCATAGAAATACTACGTTAACCAACTTTACAATTAGTAAGTATCAACAAGAAATTAAGAAAATAAAAATTGACAGCTTTAAGCGAAGTGAAGAAATCAAACTTGCTTATTCTCTGCCAATTGCTTTCTTACAAAATTCTATCGATACATATTCTAATTTTGCGTTTTATCTAAATCATGGATTTGATGAGTTAGATCGACTTTTAAACAGCTTAATTGATTTCCATCAAGAATTCTTGGACGTAAAAACTGATTTCATAACCACTACTTCTAAAGCTTACGAGGATTATAAAATTAATTTAATTGTTAGAATCAATGAAGTTACAAATAATTTGACGAAATTAATCGCAAAGATTGACGATGTTTCTTTGCAAATTGTGACTTTAGAATCTAGAAATCGCTTGGAAGTCGCTGAGATTAGGAAAAAAATTGATAGTTTAGAGATCCTTGGCGATTATCAAAAGTATTTAGCGTCATTAGAAAATGATGAATTTTTTGCAATGTATCAACACAATAAGAATATTGAGAGGATACAAGTTCAATCAAAATATAAAGATAATTTATTAAAGATTAATTGGGATGTGCTTGAATTAAATAAAAATAAAGAAATTGCTGGTGAGCAGTTGCAATATATGCTTAATTTAAGCAAAGAAGAAAAAGCAATTCATCAATTGAGTTTCGATAAATTATTATCTGAATATGAAGTTTTTTATAATCAACAAAATAAGATGTCATATTTGATGCATAAGATTGCCAAACTTCAGGTTGTTGACCAAATTAAATCCAAGAATTACCATTATGCTCTAAGATTCTTGCAAATCAAACAAAAAGAATTAGCGAAGGATAAAGCTAGTTCTGATTCTGTTGTTGATTTCATTCATCAGATGCAAAAATTAATTAACACCAATAATACAACTACTTCTGCTTTTAAACGATATATCAGCAACAGCAATGATAATTTATCTTATTTGATGATAGTAGAAAAAAATCGTAATCTTTTGCATCAGCAAATAGATTCACAAGTTAATAAGAAGATTGAAGCTTGCTATCATGCAGCCAGTCTTTATTATCGTGAAACCCATGATCAAATCAATGATATCAAAAAATTAATCAGTGATTATGTTAACAAGTTAAAACATTTGCTTATCTATAATGAGAATAATTATATTTCCCATCAAGCTCAGATTATTAAGTCAAGTGGCTATGGTCTTGAAATATCTTCATTGATTACTTATGTCTATAACAAGACGCTTAATCTTGCTTATAAATATCAAATTCCTGAAGAAATCGAAATGGTTGCTTTATATTATAACGAAGTCTTAGCCAATTACAATAGTTTAGTTGTTTCTGTCTTTGATAAATTAAAACCAAAAACTAAAACACGTATATTTTATGAAAAACTTCAAAAATATATCATTTTGACTTTAGAGATTCTAGAAAATTATCAAGAAAAAATGGTTGCCTCAATTGAGTATATCAGAGATAAGATTACAGGAAACGATCTTTCATTTATTGCTAATGCAAAGGTACTAGCTAATGAAAATAAGAAAATAATCGATAAAGAAAATGATTTATTAGCTTTTCAAGCGATTAGACTTAAGGACAAACGCGATAAGCAAATAGATGTGTTATTGGATAATAGTAACGAGATCAATGAATTATTTAAGGAAAGAGTTAAAAAAATCAATGATGAGTATGTTAGCGAGAAGGACAAGACTACTGATTTTCTTGAATTTTTAGAAAATGAAATTGTCAAAATCATTGAAGAAAACGATCAACAATTGATTAAGATGTTAAAACTGATTGATAAAGAGATCTTTGAAGAAAGACTTAGATTCACCAATCAATATAAAAAATATATCAACACAATCAGTTCAATTAGATCAAGTTTAAATCATGCTTATGACAATGAAGTTAAATATCTGTATGATCTTAACTACAAGCGTGAGGAAGACATTTCCAAGACTATCCTGCTTTTGGAACAAAAGATCAATGCTTTGCCTAAAGAAAAAGAAGCTCTTATACAAGCAATTGATACACAAAAACAAGATTTGTTCATTGCCAAACAAAATGAATTACTACAAAAATATTCTAATATCGAGGGTAACAAATTATTGTCTAAGCCTGAATTATTAGCAGAAATTAATAAAGTGGAAAAACGACTACCTGAAGATTATGTTAAATTATATCGTGAAATTCACGAATTAGAAAACGACTATTTGCAACAATATACTTTAATAAACGAACACTATTATGAAACTTACCAAGATTATATCAATAAGCAAATTGCTAATCGACTTTTATTGGACAACGACAGTAAGATTTTCAAATCTTTCGATTGGTTAAATACCTATCACAAGGATTTGTTAAATATCTTCCAGTTAAATTATAAGGAAACTTTGCAAAAAAGTATTGATTCAAGAGATATAATCAAAGAAGAAAAACGTAAATCGAAGGAAAAACAAGACCGTATTATTAATGCTTAGGAGGACTAAGTGGCTGACGAAAAGATTCTTTTAAACTTTGATAATTTCAAAGACTATAAAGAAAAAGTCGATAAATCTCTCGAAGAGGAGTTATCGCTTTTTGAACGTTTCGCTGAGTCCATAATTCACAGGGCTAACAATCATCATCAAGTTACATTAAATAACCTTGAAGAAAGCAAAGAATCACTCATAAGCTTAAAAGAGAAAGTTCAAACATTAAAACATAATATCTTCTATCACAATGAAACCTTAATTATTGATCGACAAAATATTATTCAAAATACAGAGAAATCAGTACAATCTCAAAACCAAAATATTCTGGAATATGAATATAAAAACGCTCAAGATCGAGTGATGAATTTTGATTATTTAAATAAGGCATTGTTGCAATCAGCTTTTGATTTTTTCGCTGAGTTTAGAATGTATTATGCTAAAGATATCATTGATTTAGATGAGCTATATACTTTTCTAGAAGATAAAAATCGTACTTTTGAAAAGATTATTAAGAAATATGAAACTGAAGTTTTAGACTTCTTTACTTCTTTGGATAGTGAAATCTTTGAAATGAACGATAAGATTTCGTTATTAATGCAACAAAAAAATTCACAGCTCAATAAAATTTATGAATTCTTCCAAAAGGAAACCAATGCCTATCTTGATAATCAGTTGAACTTTAGCGTTGAGACTAATCTTAACTCTAAAGAAATCAAGAACCTTATCAACGATAAAATCAAACAATTTAGAGCTTTCAAAAATCATTTATTAAACCAAGAACAAAAGATTAAGCTAATATTACACAATGAATATTTAGCTTTGTATAATAAAGTTCTAGACAAGTTGCTGCAAAGAAAAGGTAACCTTATTTTAGATGATCCTAACTTCTTCAATCATGTAGATGAAAGTTTGATTAAATTAAAAGAACAAATCGTTTTTGCTAAGAATGAAAATCTTGGTTCTTTAGGTAGTTTAATCAGAACTTATAATACTGCTATAACTTATAAACAAATTAGATCAAAGGCTGAAAATAGGGCTAAAATAATGACCAAGAAGTTTTTGAAAATGAAAAAAACGATTTTCTTTGAATATCAAAAAGAATCTAGAAGTTTGATAAATCAAATGGAAAAGTATTATAAACTATACCTTGATATTTTGAAAGTCGATCCTTTTTTAGCTCAAATTATTGGTGATAAAGCTACTAAAATAGTTAAAGATGAGGTTAATTATCTTTCGACTTTAAAAATAAATAAAGAACATAAAGTTAATGTGAATTATGACATTAAAACTTTAAGATTGAATCAACAAATAAATGGAATTGAATCCAAATTGATTTATGAAGTGGAAAGACAAATCTACTTGCAAGATATTGATTTATTGAGTAATATTTTAGATGTTCAAACTTTCTTTATTGAAAAGAGAGCGGATACTGCTCTTTCAAAAAATCATTTATTTACTGAAAAACATAATATTTTTCGACTTGATAAAGCCATAAATTCATATTTGAAATATGAAATGAAAATCAATAATCTTAACCGGACTTATCTCAATTATGTCACTAATCTATTGGTTGACTATATTAGAGATAGTGAGGCTCATAATATCGAGTTGGTTGAAGCGTTATCAGGAGTTAAATTAGCTTTAAAAGAATATGACATTACTGCTATTCACTTCAAAACTATGTTTGAAAACGAAAAGCGTTTCTTGGTTATGCAATCAAACCGTGTTAATGATGAAACTAAAATTAATAATGAGTTTATTTTAACTGGATATATGAATCAAATGCGTTTTGCTGAAGAACAAATCAATTTAGCAAATGACGAGTTTAAAATAAGAGTGCAAGCAATAATGACAGCTGTTGATGAAGAAAGACAGTATTATGATGATATCATTGAAAATCAAGAAAGACAATCCAAGAAACGTAAAGGCGATTTGATCGATGAATATCAATCTAAACTTTATCAATACCATTATTTAATCGAGGAAAATGTTAATAATAAAGAAAAAAATAGTCTTATTAAAGAATTAGCTAAATTAAAAGAGAACTATAATAAGAAAATCAATGATTCAGAGATGACACTTAGCGAAAATGAAATTACTGTCAATGCTAGACGTCGTTTAAAAAATCTTGACGATCATTTAGAAGAAGCTTTAGCTGAAGCTGTTAATTTACGTGATGACACAATTGATGAGATGCAGGAACTATATAACAGCGCTAAAGAAAGATATGAATACTTGAAAGTTTACTTGGAAAACAAGATTGATCCATTAGAGCCAACATTCCATCAAACTCTTGAAAGAATGCAGGGGAGATATCAGTATAAATTAAAAACCGCTGAGGCTGAATTAGATTACAAAACCAAAGATTTATTGGATAATTATTTAAACGTCTATTTTGAAGAACAACCAGGTGTGGATCAAAATAAAATACATGAATATATCAATCAAATTCAAATCGAAAAAGAAAAAATCATTGAAGAATATCACAATGAAATAAATGAGATTGAAATAACGCATCAAGATGTTATGGCTAAGCTTAACGATGAAAAAAAACAAATTATTGAAGAAGCTAAATCTTTGTCAGAAAGTGTTAGAAAAAAAGAAAATTTGGAAATATCACAAAAACAACAGGAGTTACAACTTTTAGAGAATCGCTATGTTCAGCAGCAACTTCAGAAGCAAAATTTCTATGAAAATGAAATTGAAAATCTTACTAGTGAATATAACTCAACCCTAATTCAAAGTAAACGATATATTAACAGTTTGTCTCAAGCTTTTGAAAAAGTCCTTAATACTTACAAACCATATGTAAAATTAACTAAGAATAACCGGAAAATTAGAACAATTATGAAGAAAACCACAAAACAAATTAAGAAAAAAGAAAAACGAGAAATAAAAACTCTCGCTCGTGATTTAAAGAAAAAACAGATGCTTATTAATAAGTAAAGGGACTTGAATTGAAAGTCCCTTTTTTTATTTATTCTAGCATTCTTAATATACTACAGCCAATATCGGTACCTGATAAATTAAAATTATCAGCTATTGTCATACCTACATCTGCGAAACTAGATCTTTCAGGTAAAAACTTCCCGTTATAATCATGAGCATAAATGAATAACGGTACATATTCACGGGTATGATCACTACCTTTAAAGGTTGGATCATTACCATGATCGGCAGTAATTATCAATAAATCATCGTTATTTAACAATTTAATGAGTTCTCCTAAATCTTTATCAAACTCTTCCATCGCGTTCTTATAACCTTCAGAGTCTCTTCTATGGCCATATAAAGCGTCAAAATCAACTAAGTTCGTGAAGCAAAGTCCAGTAAATTCTTTTTGTGTTAGTTCCATTACTTTGTTCATGCCATCATGGTTTGATTTAATACCATAATGTTCAGTAATACCAGAACCATTGAAAATATCTCTTATTTTGCCAACGGAGATGATGTCGAACACTGATTCTTCCATAATATTTAAGATTGTTTTAGAAGTAGGATTTAATGCATAATCATGGCGATTCGTTGTTCGTTTAAATCCACTTTTTTTATTACCGAGATATGGGCGTGCGATGATTCTACCAACACGCCACTTCTCTACTAAAGTCAATTCTCTGACCTTTTTGCAAATATCATACAATTCTTTCAAAGGAATAATTTCTTCATGAGCAGCGATTTGCAGAACACTATCAGCGCTAGTATAGACAATTAAATCACCAGTATCGATTTGGTGTTGTCCTAATTCTTCGATGATCTCAGTTCCCGACGCCGATTTGTTTCCAACGACTTTCCTGCCTGATAACTTTTCAATTTCTTTAATCAAATCTTCTGGAAAACCAGTATCAGTAAAGGTCTTAAATGGTACTATTGTTTTAATTCCCATCAATTCCCAGTGGCCTGTCATTGTATCTTTACCGTTAGATAATTCAGCCATTTTTGTTGTATTAGCTCGTGGTTGATCAACTTCTTTTACACCTTGAATATCTGTTAGATTCCCATATCCAAAAGATTCTAAAACGGGTAATTTTATGCCGCCTACTTCCTTAGCTAAATTACCAATTGTATTGGCGCCAACGTCACCGAATATTTCAGCGTCAGGCATTTCGCCAACGCCAACGGAATCGATAACTATTAAAAATATTCGTTTAAATTTCATTTTTATTCCTCTTTTCCATCTGCACGTGGATGTGCTTCATTGTATACACTCTTTAAATGTGCTTTAGAGACATGAGTGTAATTTTCTGTAGTCATAATATCTTCATGTCCTAAAAGTTCTTGAACCGAACGAAGATTCGCACCATTTTCAAGCAAATGGGTCGCATAAGTATGCCTGAATGTATGTGGTGAAATCTTTTTATTAATATTAGCTTTTGCAGCTAAAGTTTGCACAATTTTATAAAAACCGATGCGACTGAGTTTGTCTCCAAATTTGTTGACAAAAAGTGTGTTTTGAGTTTTAGGGTTTAATTTCAACCTAGCAGTGATAATGTAATCTTTGAGTGCTTCAATCGCTTCTTCGCCTAAAGGGATAATTCTTTCTTTATTGCCTTTACCAGTTACAGTCACAAGACCTTTGTTCAAATGCAAGTCTCCGATTTCTAAAGCCAACAATTCAGTGACTCTTAATCCCGAACCATAAGCAAGCTCTAAGAGCGCCCTATTGCGCATTTCTAAAGGTTCTTGACTTTTATAGGTGAGATTTATTATAGCATTTATTTCTTGAATATTTAAGACAACTGGTAAAGTTTTTTTAGTTTTTGGTTTTTTCACCTTTTCACTAACATCTCGGTCGACTAAATTTTCATTAGACAAGTACTTGTGAAACGAATGAATTGAACTAATTTTTCTGGTGATACTTGTGGCTTTAATATTGCGTCTCGATAAACTCTTTACATAATTTTTGATATGATCAGGTGTAACTTTATCATAATCCTTAATTTCATAGTTTTTGACAATAAAATCCAAATAATCCAGTAAATCTCTTTCATAGGATAAAATTGTGTTTTTAGCAAGATTCTTAGTAACTTTAAGATAGTATAGATACTCCTTTAAATAGGCTTCCAACATTTACTTCACCTAAATAATATCAAGATAAACTTGATTAGCTAAATACATTCCCTCATTAGTAAAACGCAGATAACCATCTGTAATTTCCAAGAGATTATTATCAAGATGCTTTTGTAATTGTGGGTAAACTTCAAAAACATCTTTTTTGGTTCTTAGTTTGTAAAAATCTAGACTAACGCCAGCAGTTTTCCTTAATCCCATCAAAAGAATTTCGAGTTTCGGATTATATTCTTCAAGTTCGTGCATATTGAATGCATGTTTTTTTGTTCCTTCGATATATTCTTTTATACTTCTTGGGTTTTTCATTCTTACATAATTGTATTGTGAACTGGCATTTGAGCCAATACCCAAGTATTCTTCTAAATTCCAATAAAGTAAATTATGTTTCGAAGCAAAACCTGGTTTTGCATAATTTGATACTTCGTATTTAATATATCCATAATCTTTCAAGATAGAATCAACTATATCAGCATAATCTCTAGCTTTATCATCAGGGAAATCAGCAACTTTATGGTTGTTTATCAAATAATTCAAAATTGTTTTATCCTCAACTATCAAAGAGTAGTAAGAGATGTGTTCAGGATTAAAGTTCTTGATGTATTCTAAATCTTTCATCAGCATCGCCTTTGTTTGACCTGGGATTGCATATAAAAAGTCCAAATTTAAAGCGAAATTATGTTTTTTAATTAATTCGACTGCTGAAACAACTACTTCTTTTGTATGAGTTCTGCCTAAAAACTTTAGTAATTTATCATTTAAGGCTTGAACGCCCATACTGATGCGACTGACATGATATTTCTTTAATAGATTTAATAAATCTTCATTTACGTCTCCAGGATTAGTTTCAAAAGTGAATTCAACGATTTTTTCAAGATTGACAACTGAAGCAAGCTCAATTAAAAAAGCCTCGAGTAAATCGAGTTCTAATGATGAAGGCGTACCGCCACCAATATAGATAGTCTCACATTTTTCGGTTAAATCACTGAAATATTCAAGTTCTCTTACTAAAGCTCTCATGTAATCGACTTTGAGATCGTCATCAGCTACCATTTTTGCAAAATCGCAATAAGTGCAGATTTGATCACAAAACGGAATATGAATATATAAACCTTTTATCATAATATCACCAGTATTATGTTAACATAATATTGCAATAATTTAAAGAGATTAGTCCTAATTTATCATTTAGAACAAAAATAATTCTTACGACTTATACTTTTAAAACGATTACTTACTAAATAAGGAAGTAC
>DDWA01000056.1:0-5872 GCA_002345425.1 Caryophanales bacterium UBA2298
AGGAGGGGTAAAAAATGATATTTTTATATATCTTTTTAGGATTATTAGGTTTTCTGGTTTTACTGCTTTTAATAGCTTTAATAAATATGTTGTTTCTTAAAGAACAACCACTTGATAAACCGCTTGAATTAGACTTTTCCAAGTCTAATAATTATGCTTTAAAGTTTAAAGAAATGATTAAAGTTAAAACGATTTCCTATAATGTTGAAAGTGATAATTTTGAGAGTTTTATCAAGCTAAAAAATGTGATGAAAGATTTGTTTCCCAATGTCTTTAAGGTTATGAAAATTAAAGAATTTAAGGGTGAATCAATCATCTTAAAATGGACTGGTAAAAGCCAAGATAAACCGCTAGTTTTAATGAGTCATATCGATACCGTTCCGGCAGTTAATGTTGATTGGCAGTTTGATCCTTTCTCCGGCGAAATAGTTGATGGAGAAATCTTTGGTAGAGGAACACTAGATACTAAGTCAACTGTTTTTGGATTTTATCAAGCTTGTGAAGAATTAATAAATCAAGGTTATGTTCCTGAACATGATGTTTATCTTGCAAGTTCTACAGATGAAGAAACCAGCGGTTTCGGTGCTGAATTAACAGTTGAATGGTTGAAAAATAATCACGTTAAACCATTCTTAGTAGTTGATGAAGGCGGAACAGTTTTAAGTAATTCCTTACCTTCCTTGACAAGACCGATGGCGGTAGTAGGGATTTTAGAAAAAGGTTATGTCGATATTAAATTAACAGCTAAATCTTTTGGCGGTCACTCTTCAACGCCACCGAAAAATACACCGATTGCTAGATTATCTGCTTTAGTAAATGATATTGAACATCATTTTCCGTTAAAGACGAAAATGATTAAAGAAGTTGAAGCAATATTTAAAACCGCAGCTCCGAGTATGAAGGGAATCAATAAATATCTTTTTGCAAATATGTGGCTATTTAAAGGATTGTTGACGAGAATATTACCGAAGTTAAGTCCTTTTGGTAGAGCTTTACTTTCAACGACAGTCGCCTTTACGATGATGAAAGGTTCTGATGCTGAAAATGTGATTCCCGCTGAAGCTTGGATGATAGCTAATCTTAGAACTCATCCAATCCAAGATGTTGATGAAAGTTTTAAAGTTATTCAAAAGCTTGCAAAAAAGTATAATGTTGAAGCTGAAATAATCTCTTTTAGAGAAACATCAAAAACAGTAGATATTGCTGGTGAAGGTTATAAGTATTTAGCAAGCATTATAAAAAAGACTTTTCCAGATGCAATTGTTAGTCCTTATATTATGTTAGGTGGAACAGATTGTCGTTTTTATTCAGAAATCAGTGATGCGGCTTTAAGATTTTCACCAGTACGAATGGACAATGAAGAATTGAAGAAGATTCATGGTAACAATGAATCAATTAAAATAAACTCTTTAGTAGAAGCTACCAACTTCTACCAAGAATTGATTAAAAATAATCTTTAAATATAAGAAAGGAACTTGAAAAAAATGATTTTTCCCAAAGCGGATTTTAATAAAAAATCCTGTAAAGAAGCCAATTTAAATAAAGGCTTACTGGTTGATATGTTCAACAAGATTGAAGATGAACTTCATAATATCCATTCAATGATGTTAGTTCATGAAGGCTCTAAGGTATTTGAAACTTATGCTCATGCTTTTAATCCTGAAACTAAGAGTAACGTTTATTCTGTATCTAAATCTTTTACATCAGTTGCCATCGGGATTTTAG
The DNA here is from genome assembly GCA_002345425.1 of Caryophanales bacterium UBA2298. Taxonomy (GTDB): domain Bacteria; phylum Bacillota_I; class Bacilli_A; order Izemoplasmatales; family Hujiaoplasmataceae; genus UBA2289. The sequence continues at coordinate 1,726 of DDWA01000056.1, forward strand.
TCGATATGAAGTTGGTGACGGTTGAAGATCCGGTATTATTCTTCTTTAGCGATGAAGTTAAAGATTATTTACCTGAATATGAAACACTTAAGGTAAAACATCTTTTAACGATGACTGTCGGTCAAGAAAAAGATTTCTTTAGTGAGTTAACTCCAACAGAAAATCCTTTTGAAGTGTTCTTCAATGCGCCTTTAACAAGTGAACCAGGAAAAGTGTTTTTGTATAATAATTTTGCTAGTTTCATGCTTTCAGCAATCGTTACTAAAGTTACCGGTAAATCGATGAATGATTTTTTAAATGAATACTTATATAAACCGATTGAGATGGAAAAACCTTTATGGGATTCAATTAATGATTATACCTTCGGTTGTACGGGATTGCAGATTAGTTTAAACGATATGGCTAGGTTTGGTCATTTAGTTTTAAATGATGGGTTATGGGAAAATAAACAAATCGTTTCAAAAGCTTATCTTGATGAAGCGCTTAAGAAGCATGTCGCTGAACCGGGAACACCACTTTTTTATGGCTATCAATTCTGGATTCATAACTATGTAATGGCTGCTGGTATGTATAAACAATATATTATTATCGATAAAAGATATAACGTAGTTTTTGCAATGCAAGCTTATGAAGAAAGAGATGTTTTGGGATTATATAATAACTATATCGTCAAAGCTTTTGAAAAAGGGTGGGAATATTGTGAATATTCTTTACGTGATTTTACAAGGAAATTTAGATATAATTCAATTCCAGTTATCGAAAAAGAAAAAGAAGAAAGATACGGTTAAAATACTTAAGTTTAGGAGAGAGAGTTTTATAGACAACTCTCTCGTTTTTTGATATAATAGTCTAGACGAAGGGTTGTGTAAATAATTTATGGATTTAGGCAAAATCAATCACCTGGAAGTTAAGCGTGAAGCTGACATCAGTTATATTTTAGCTGATGGTGAAAACGAAATATTTTTACATAAGAAAGAAGCGGAAAGACCTTATGAAATCGGTGAAGTAATCGCTGTTTTTTTGTATGATGATAATCAAGGTCGTGTGACCGCTTCAACTAAACCACCATCTATCATGATTGACGACGTTGGGCTTTTAGACGTGGTATCGACTAATTATAATTACGGCGCCTTCCTTTATTATGGAATGGTAAAAGATTTATTGTTAAGTATTGATGATTTGCCCAAGAGCCATAGAATGTGGCCTAAGCCTGAAGACAAAATCTTTGTGACAATGAAGAATAAGCACGACCGGCTTTTTGCGAAGCTTCTATCAAGACATGAATTAAAGATGCACTTTGATTCTGAAGACGAATTAGTTATCGGTGATTATTACCATGCCTATCAAATGTATTATTTGAAAAATGGAATAATTACCTTTACTGAAAAAGGTCAAGAGATTTTTATCCATCGTAATAATTACCGAGAAATGCCTAGAATTGGACAAAGATTATCGGTTAAAATTATATCAAAAAATGAAAGTGGTAATTATTCAGGGAGTTTAATTGCCCAAAAAGAACTTATGTTAGATAAGGACGCTAACATCGTTTATCAATACTTGTTAGATCATGATGGCAAGATGCCTTTCACAGATAAGAGTGACGTAGATGAAATCTATCAAGTATTTCATATGTCTAAAGCAGCTTTTAAAAGAGCTTTAGGACATTTGAATCGTTTGGAAAGAATCGATTTAAATAAAGAAAATACTAAGATCAGAAGGTGAAGATAAAATGGGTAGAGCACATGAAGTAAGAAAGGCAGCAATGGAAAAAACCGCTGCCGTTAAATCAAAATTATATGCTAAATTTGGAAAAGAAATATATATGGCTGCCAAGATTGGGGGACCAGATCCTGACAGCAATCTTAATTTGAAAAGAATCATTGAAAGAGCAAAACAAAATCAAGTTCCTGGAGATGTTATCAAAAGAAACATCGAAAAGACTAAAAGTGGTGTTGGTGAAGACTATACTCCAGTTAGATATGAAGGGTTTGGACCGGGCGGTTGTACTTTGATTGTTGAATGTTTAACTGATAACGTTAATAGAACCTTTGGGGAGGTAAGAAGTTGTTTCACTAAAACTGGTAGTAGTTTAGGAGTTTTAAATTCAGTGACTTATCTTTATAAGTACTGTTCCTATGTCAGTTTCAGTGGTTTAACTGAAGATGAAGCTTTAGAAGCATTGATGGAAAATGAATGTGAAGTTGAAAATATCGAGAGCGATGAAGATATTGTAATGGTCACAGGGGCTCCTGGAGATTTGGATCACATCATTGAAAGTTTAAAATCAGTAGGAAAAGAATTGGAATTTTATTCCGATTCAGTTATTTGGTTACCGAGTTCAACAATTGATTTAGATGAAGATAATTTAAAGAAATTTAATCATTTTCTAGCGATGACAGATGAAATTGATGATGTTCAAGAAGTATATCACAATGTCAATCTGCCTGAAGAGGAGTAAAGAGCTTATGAATTTACCGAATAAATTGACGATGATTAGAATTTTCATTATTCCTTTTATTGTCATAGTTTATTTTTTTAATAATTGGTTTGATAATTTGCTTAATAATTTAGGCCTTTATATAATGGGCGTACTTTTTATTTTAGCTTCAGTGACTGATTATTTTGATGGAAAAATAGCAAGAAAAAGAAATATCGTCACGACTTTTGGCAAGTTTATCGATCCTTTAGCAGATAAGTTATTAGTAACGACTGCATTAATAATTCTTTCAAACTACTTTTATGTTAATACTGTTGGCGGTAATTTTATGTGGATGCCGTTCTGGGTCGTTTTAGTGGTCATTACGAGAGATTTAATTGTAACTTCGATTAGATTAGTGGCAATTAACGAAGGTGTTGTGGTGGCTGCAAAATGGAGCGGTAAATTGAAAACGGCTTTTACGATGATTACGATAGTTTATTATTTCTTCATCATGCCATTTAATGTTTTAGTTATTAATATTATTGGAATTATATTAACAATAATATTTGTTATTTTAACTGTTTATTCAGCGGTTGATTACTTTTTAAAGAACAAAGAAATAATTTTTAAAGAAATTTAAAGAAATTTATTTTATAGGCAGTATTATTTAACTAGACTGTATAAGGGAGATAAGATTAATGGATGACAAAACAAGAGAAAAGAATTTAGAATTAGCAATAAAGACAATTGAAAAAGAATATGGTAAAGGCTCAATTATGATTTTAGGTGAGAATAGAGCAATGGATATTGAGACGATTTCTACTGGTTCACTTTCCTTAGATCAAGCTTTAGGTGTTTTTGGCTATCCTAAAGGAAGAATTGTGGAGATTTATGGTCCTGAGTCTAGTGGGAAAACGACATTTGCTTTACATGCAATCGCTGAAGCGCAAAAAGCTGGGGGATATGCAGCTTTTATCGACGCTGAACATGCGCTTGATGCCGTTTATGCAAAGAACTTAGGTGTTGATATCGATCAATTGATTCTTTCTCAACCAGATACTGGCGAACAAGCTTTAGAAATAGCTGAAGCTTTGATTAGATCGGGAGCGATTGATGTTTTGGTTATCGATAGCGTTGCGGCTTTAGTACCAGAAGCGGAAATTAGAGGCGAGATGGGTGATTCTCATGTCGGGTTACAAGCGAGATTAATGTCGCAAGCAATGCGTAAATTATCCGGTGCTTTATCTAAGAGCAAATGTATCGCGATCTTTATCAATCAGATTAGAGAAAAAGTCGGGATTATGTTCGGTAATCCTGAAACTACTCCTGGCGGTAGAGCTTTGAAGTTTTATGCTTCAGTAAGATTAGAAATTCGACGTGGCGAACAGATTAAAGAAGGTACTAATATCGTTGGTAATAAAGCAAAGGTTAAAGTCGTTAAGAATAAAGTGGCAGCACCTTTTAAGACTTGTGAATTGGATATTGTCTTTGGCAAGGGAATCTCTAAAACTGGAGAAATAGTTGATTTAGCGGCTGATATGGAAATATTGAAAAAGAGTGGAGCTTGGTATGCTTATAAAGATTCGAAAGTTGGCCAAGGTCGCGAAAATGTTAAAAAATATTTAGAAGAAAATCCTGAAATTTATCAAGAAATTTATAACGCTGTTAAGGAAAATATGATGAAATAAGAGAGACTTTTTTAAGTTTTTCTTTTTTTTTAATAATTAA
>DDWA01000056.1:5883-11352 GCA_002345425.1 Caryophanales bacterium UBA2298
AGTAATAAAATTTAATTGATGTATAAAAACTACTTCAAATATATAAAAAAATTAAATCAGAAGAGGGGATAAAATAATGCCAGACGTATGGATTATTATTATTTCCAGTTTATTGGGTTTAATGGTTGGTGGACTAGTAGGGTTTATTGTAAGAGTTGCGGTTGTGGAAAAAGGCTTCCAAACAGCAAAGAATAAATCACAAAGTATTATTGACACAGCACTATCACAAGCGGAAAGAATTAAAAAAGAAAAACTGTTAGAAGCAAAACAAGAGATTCATAATTTAAATTTAGAAAACGATAAAGTTTTAAAAGAAAAACGAGCAAATGTCGCTGTTCTTGAGAACAAACTTCATCAAAGAGAAGAACTGTTAGAAAGACGTTCTTCTAATTTAGATAAACGTGAACTCAATCTTGATCGTAAAGAAGAAACTTTAGATCAAAGAAAAGCCGCTGTTGATGAAAAGAACCTTGAATTGGAAAATTTAATCAAAGAACAAAATGAAAAGCTATTTGAAATTGCCACCTACAGTGTAGACCAGGCACGCGAAATTATCATGGCTCGTGTAAAAGAAGACATGATTGGAGAAATTGATCGTTTTATTCGCGATGAAGAAGAACGAGCTAAGAACGAAGCACAAAAGAGAGCAAGAGAAATCATTACTGGCGCTATTCAAAAATTAGCACAGGATGTTACGGCAGAAACAACAGTTAGTGTTGTTGCCTTGCCGAATGATGAAATGAAGGGTAGAATTATCGGTCGTGAAGGCAGAAACATTAGAACCCTTGAAGCGATGACCGGAGTTGACTTAATCATTGATGATACACCAGAGGCGGTAGTGTTGTCAGGATTTGATCCAATAAGACGTGAAATCGCTAAAAAGTCACTAGAAGCATTAATCGCTGATGGTAGAATCCATCCAGCGAGAATCGAAGAAATCGTTGATAAGACCAGAGTTGAAGTTGATCAATTCATCAGAGACAAAGGTGATGAAGCGGTATTTGAAACCGGTATTGGTAGAGTCCATCCGGATTTAACAAAACTGATAGGAAGAATGCACTTTAGATCTTCTTATGGACAAAACGCCCTTAAACATTCAATTGAAACTGCATTCTTAGCTGGTAAGATGGCTGTAGAATTAGGCGAAAACGAAGTATTAGCAAAAAGAGCAGGGTTGTTGCATGATATCGGTAAAGCAGTGGATCATGAAATTGAAGGTTCACATGTTGAAATTGGTTTACAATTAGCTAAGAAATATCATGAACCAGAAGCAGTATTAGATGCTATATCATCCCATCATGGCGACATTGAATCCACAACTGTTATCGGCGTTATCGTCGCAGCAGCGGATGCTTTATCAGCCGCAAGACCGGGAGCTAGATCGGAGTCATTGGAAAACTACATTAACCGCTTGACGCAATTAGAAGAAATTGCTACGCAAATTAAGGGTGTTGAATCGGCTTTTGCTATTCAAGCAGGTCGTGAAGTTCGCGTTATCGTTAAACCAACTGAGGTTGACGATGAGAGAGCTTATGTAGTTGCTAGAGAAATTAGAACTCAAATTGAAGAGAAGCTAAGCTACCCAGGAACGATTAAAGTAACGGTTATCCGTGAAACTAGAGCTCAAGATATTGCAAAATAGACTTTAAATTAGCCTTCCTTTCTAAAAAAGGAAGGCTTAACTTTTAAAAGGAGAAATGTGAGTGAAAATACTTTTTATTGGTGATATATATAATGAATTAGGCCAAAAGGCATTTGATAAATATTTTTTAGAGGTTAAAAATCAATATAAACCAAATTTTATCATTGTCAACGGTGAAAATATTGAAAAGACTAATGGTTTATCAGAAAAGACTTATAAAGAATATATGGCTTTAGGAGTAAATGTTTTTACTTTGGGAAATCATGCTTTTTCAAGAACCGATTATAAGGAAGTACTTGATTTACCATATGTTGTAAGACCGGCTAATTATGGTAAGTACACAGCGGGAAAAGAGTATGTCGAGATAAAGTACAATGATAAGAAGATTGCGGTTATTAATTTAATTGGACGAATCTTTATGCATGATCCGACTGATAATCCGTTTGTAAAGGCGGATGAATTGTTAGAAAAAATTACAGCTGATTATATCATCATTGATTTTCATGCGGAAGCGACGAGTGAAAAATATGCGCTTGCTTATTATCTTGACGGTCGCGTTGATGCGATTATCGGAACACACACACATGTGCCGACAGCTGATAATATCGTTTTACCGAAGGGAACGCTTTATATTTCTGATGTTGGAATGACTGGGGCGAAATACGGAATAATCGGCGGAAGTGTTGAACAGGGGATTAGAAAGTTTATTACCGGTGTTCCTGAAAGAGTCAAACCGGAAAAAGAATCCGTTTTACAGTTTAATGCTGTATTATTAGATTTAGTTAATAAAAAAATTGAAAGAATTAACATATTTGAATAGGCAGGAGTTATTATGGAAAGAATAAATAAACCCGATTTAAAGGATGCTAGAAGAAGAACAAAGGGTGAAGTTAAAACAATTGAGTATGAAAACTTTAAAAATATCAAAGATATTGGTAAAGATAAAAAATATATAATTCAAACGCATGGTTGTCAAGCTAATGAAGCTGATACAGAAGTAATCAGAGGACTGTTACATTCACAAGGTTTTGAACCGGTTGATCATTTAGAAGAAGCTGATTTGGTTATCATCAATACTTGTGCTATCCGTGAAAACGCTGAGAATAAGGTTTTTGGTGAATTAGGAAGATTAAAAAGTTATAAAAGAATTAATCCTAATATGATAATTGCGATTGCCGGATGTATGCCTCAAGAAGAAGCAGTTGTTGAAAGAATAATGAAGAAGTATCAACATGTTGATTTAGTATTTGGGACTCATAACGTCAATAAATTAATTGATTATCTTGATTATGTGATGAAGAATAAAAAACAACTTATTGAAGTCTATTCCGGTGAAGGAGAAATCATTGAGGCTTTACCGCAAGTTAGAGAAAATCGCTTTAAAGCTTGGGTTAATATCATGTTTGGTTGCGATGAGTTTTGTACATATTGTATCGTGCCTTATACTAGAGGAAAAGAACGTTCTAGACAAAAACAATATATTATTGAAGAAGTCAAAAGTTTGATTAAACAAGGTTATAAAGAGATTACCCTCTTAGGTCAAAACGTTAATTCTTATGGACTGGACTTTACCGAAGAAAAATATGATTTTGCGGATCTTTTACATGATTTGGCTAAATTAGAAATTTCGAGAATTAAGTTTACAACCTCACATCCAAAAGATTTTTCCGATAAATTAATTGATTGTATTGCTGAGTATGATAACATTATGCCATTCATTCATTTACCGGTACAATCAGGATCAAATACGATTCTTAAAAAGATGAACAGAAAATATACTAAGGAAGAATATTTAGATTTAGTAGAAAGAATTTATCAAAAAATTCCTAATGTCAGTTTAACGACTGATATTATTGTTGGATTCCCAGGAGAAGCAGAAGGAGACTTTTTAGAAACCTTGGACTTAGTCGAAAAATCTAAGTTTGAAGGAGCTTATACTTTTATCTATTCTCCGCGAAAAGGAACTCCAGCCGCTAGTTATGAAAATAATCTTGATAAAGAAGAAGCTAAACAAAGACTTTATACTTTAAACAAATTAGTTAACGACGGTTATTTACGTGGGAATAAAAGGTTTGAAGGACATGTTGTAAAAGTATTAGTTGAAGGCTATTCCAAAACGAAAGATTCAGTGCTTTCTGGTTATACGGAAAATAATAAATTAGTTAATTTTATTGGTGATGAATCATTGATTGGCGAGATTGTGGAAGTAATGATAGAAAACGCTAAAACTTGGTCTTTAGATGGAAAAATTGTCGATAAGGGTGAGTTGCGGTAAACGCATCTTATCTTTTTTTATTATTCGATTTGAAAAAAAATAATAGGAAATCGCTAAATTTATGAATAGGTCTATTGAAATTAAATATTTTTTATAGTAAGATTAATATATCTTATAATTGTAAGGGTGATATGATGAGTAAATTTAAAACCAAAGAAGAGTTTTTCGATTTTTCCAAACTCTTGTTAGTTATTCCGATCGAAGATTTAGTCAATTTGTTGGCTAAACATGAGGTCCGCTTGCCGCTATACGTTCACCGCTTTTTACTGAGAGAAACGATTAGAGCTAATGTTTTTGAACCAAAGCTCTATGCTACTTACACTGATGAACTAAAGTTTAGGTTGCGTGGTTATGACGACTTTTCAATCTTTCTTTTGGAAAAGTTGATTGTTGATTATAATCTGGATTTTAATCTTTCAAGATACAAAGAAATGATGTTGAATTTGTTGTTTTTAAATAAAGAAGCTCTTGTCATTCGTGACAATTTCTTTAACGATTTAGAACAACTAAAACATAACTATACAGTTGATTTAGAAGTTATGAAATATGATAACTTTATGATAGTAGCTAATAATCTTTTCTATGAACAACCAGGTTTCTTAGATGGCATCGATATTGACGAATGGGATGAAGATATGCTGACATCTTATACCTTAGGCGATTTAAAAGCGTTAGGGTCTAAATATGACGTTAAGATTCCAAGAAGAATTAATAAGGGTAAATTAGTTGAGATTTTAACAGCTAAATTCAGACTATCAGCTGATGAAACTGAACTCTTAGAAACTAAGTCTGTTTTAGAATTAGAAATCTATGCTAAAGAAAAAGGTTTTAAAATATCAATTGACTTAAAGAAAACTGATATGATTGAATATATGAAGTATTCTTTAGGAATGTATAACACTTATCCAAAAGATGATTTCTTTGATTATCATATTCCTCTATTCTCTGATGCTGAAGCAGTTGAAGAAGACTTGCTTTATGAAGTTGAAGAGGAAGAAGTATATATTCCTGAAGAAGTTCATGATGAAGTTGAAGAAGATATCTTAGCTGAACAGCCTAAAGAGGAAGTCGAAGTTCCTGAAATCAGTGAAAGACAGCGTTACGAAGAAGAAACTGAAGAAGTTGTTGAAGAAGAGATAAAAGAAGAAATTGAACCTGAAGTTGTTGAAGAAGAAGTTAAGGAAGAAATAAAAGAGGAAGTAAAGGAAGAAGTTATTCCAGATGTTGAAATACCTGAAGAATTAGATACAGAACCTACTTTGGCTGATTCCTCATTGTTATCACCTGAAGAAAAAGAATTGTTAGATGAAAAGATTAATCTGATTATTAAAAAATATTACAAGAAGAGAAGGACTAGAAGAATTATTTGGACAATAATTATCTTGGTTGTTTTAGCGGTAGGTGCTTGGGCAGCTTATACATATTTATGGCCATTGATTCAATAGTTTAAATGTTTGCTTAAAAGTTAAAGGAGTAAATCTTTGAAAGCTTTAGAAATGTCTGCTTACACACCAATGATGCAACAATATTTAGAAATAAAAAAAGACTATAG
>DDWA01000056.1:11405-23683 GCA_002345425.1 Caryophanales bacterium UBA2298
GTTGATGAAAGAGTGCCGATGTGCGGAGTTCCTTATCATGCGGTTAATATCTATTTAGAGAGATTAATTGAAAAACGTTATAAAGTTGCGATTGTCGAACAAGTAGAAGATCCGGAGAGTGCTAAAGGTATCGTAAAAAGAGAAGTTGTTAAATTAGTTACTCCGGGTACGATAACTGAAGCTGGGACGATAAATACCAAAGACAATAATTATATCACGGCTATCTATGAAAGTCCTGATCAATATATTTTAGCTTATGCTGACCTTTCTACTGGTGAAACATATTTAGAAAAGTTACCTTTAGATACAGCGATTTTAATTAGTGAAGTTTTAAATCTTAAAAGTAAAGAAGTAATCATAACTTCTAAATTTAAAAATAAGTTCTTAAAGACTAATCTCAAGAATCAAGAATTGACGATTTCAATCAATGACGATTTAAATCTCAAGAAGTATTATCAGAGTTTAGTTAACGACGTTTATGATAAGCATCTCTTAAATGCTTACGGTTTGTTGATTAACTATTTAGAACAAACCCAAAAAAAGCAGTTATTGCATTTACAAAAAGCGCAAGTTTTTGAATCTACTAGTTATTTGAGAATTGATAACAATTCAAAAAGAAACTTAGAATTAATAGAAACAAATCTTTCAAAGTCTACTAATAATACTTTATTTTGGTTATTGGATAAATGTTCTACAGCTATGGGGTCTAGATACCTGAAAAGCTCTATCTTAAGACCTTTAATCAATAAAGACGAAATAGAAAAACGCTATTCTTTATTGGAGAGTTTTAATAATAATTTTATTGTTAGACAAGAAATAATCGATTCTTTAAAAAAGGTTTATGATTTAGAAAGAATTGTCGGACGGATTTCTTTTGGCAATGCTAATGCAAAAGATCTTGTCAATCTTAAAAGATCATTAGAAGCTATTCCTGTTGTTAAAAAAGCTTTGATGCAACTGGAAAATGATTATGCTCAAGAACTAGTGAATTTATTTCCTGATTTTTTAAGTTTAACTGCAGAAATTGATAAAGCAATAATTGATAATCCACCGCTTTCGATTAAAGAGGGTGGGTATATTAAACGTGGATATAATCAAGAATTAGATAATATTAGAGATATCAAAGTTAATGCTAAAGCTTGGTTAGAAGAGTTTGTGGAAAAAGAAAGAGAAAGGACCGGCATAAGAAAGTTGAAAGTTGGGTATAACCGGGTCTTTGGTTATTATATCGAGGTTACAAAATCACAGATTGATATGGTAAAAGATGAGTTTGGATATGACCGAAAACAAACTCTTTCAAATTCAGAACGCTTTATCACTAAAGAACTTAAAGAAAAAGAAAGTATTATTTTGGGATCTGAAGATGCGATTACTGATTTAGAATATGAATTGTTCGTTGATTTAAGAGAAAAGGTTAAGGAAAGAACTTTTGATTTACAAAGTTTAGCAAAGATTATTTCTTTAATCGATATGATGATTGCTTTTTCAGTTGTTTCGATGAACAATCGTTTTATTAGGCCAGAGATTATCAATGAGAAAAAGATTGATATTATTAATGGACGACATCCAGTGGTTGAAGTTTTATTAGATGAAGTTTTTGTTGAAAACTCCATTAAAATGGATGAGTCAAATACAATTTTGTTAATTACTGGTCCGAATATGAGTGGTAAATCAACTTATATGCGCCAATTGGCAATGATCATTATATTGGCTCAAATCGGTTGTTTCGTACCGGCAGAAAAAGCCAGTATTCCTATTTTTGATCAAATTTTTACAAGAATTGGCGCTAGTGATGATTTATCTAGCGGTAAATCGACCTTTATGGTTGAAATGTTAGAAGTTAATTATGCTTTAGTGAATGCGACGAACAATTCATTGATTTTGTTTGATGAAATCGGCAGAGGAACAGCTACTTATGACGGAATGGCTTTAGCGCAAGCGATAATTGAGTATTGTCATCATAAAATCAACTGTAAGATATTATTTTCAACTCATTATCATGAACTTACTTATTTAGAAGATGAATTGCCTAGTTTAAGAAATGTTCATGTTAAGGCAAAAGAAGAAAAAGGAAATATTGTTTTCTTGCATCAAGTAGTTGAGGGACCGACTGATAAGAGTTATGGAATTCATGTTGCAAAGTTGGCAAAACTGCCAAATAACATTATTAATCGTTCCAGTGAGATTTTAGAAGAATTAGAAAAGAATCATGGAAAAAATATCATTAAACCACAAACGATTGATTTGTTTAATTATTTGGAGTCTATTTCCGTTGAGGAAGAACAAAGTGAAAAGTATCAAGGGATAATTGATCAAATCAAGGAATTGAATATTATGGAGATAAGTCCATTAAGCGCTCTTAATGTCTTGAATGATATTTTTGAAGAAATCAAGAGAATTGATAATAAAAAGGAATAATTATGGGAATAATTAGAAGGTTAGACGCGAATATTGCAAATAAGATTGCGGCTGGAGAGGTTATTGAGAAGTTAGCTAATGTTGTCAAAGAATTGGTTGAAAATTCAATTGATGCGGAAGCTAGCAAAATCGATATTGATTTACTTGAAAGCGGCATGAAGTCAATTAAAGTCACTGATGATGGTCTAGGAATGGACGAAAGTGACGCTCTTTTGGCGTTTGAAAGACATGCAACTTCCAAAATTAAGAATGTTAATGATTTGTTTAGAATCCATTCTTTAGGATTTAGAGGTGAAGCTTTACCTTCTATCGCAGCTATCTCAAAAGTTGATTTAGCGACATCACAAGGCGATCAAGGAATAAATATTATCATTGAAGACGGTAAAGTTTTGGAAAAGAAAAGTATCTCGATGAATCAAGGGACTAGGATTGAAGTAACGAAGTTATTTTATTCAACTCCGGCAAGATTCAAATACTTAAAATCACCGCAATATGAGTTATCGGTAATTGTTTCTTTAGTTAATGGATTTGCTCTGGCAAATCCACATATCAGTTTTCGATTAACCAATGATAAGAAACAATTGTTTGTCTCTAATAATAATGAAGCTGTAACTAATTTGATGGCACAAATCTATGGCATACAAGTTGGAAAATCGTTGATTTATTTTGAAGGTAAAAGTAGAGATTATCATATTTATGGTTATACGACTAATCCAATCGTCAATCGTTCATCAAGGAATTATATTAATATCGTTGTTAATAACAGAATGATTCAAAATAAAGATATTGCTAGTGCAATTACAGAGGTCTATGAACAGTTAATCCCTAAAAATAGATATCCTATTGCAATTCTTTATATTGAGGTAGATCCGCTTTTAATCGATGTTAATATCCATCCAAGAAAACAAGAAATCAAGTTTTCTGAAAAAGATAAACTGATAGCTTTAATCAAAAAGACAATTAATGAGAAATTAGAAATTACCAATATTTATCAAAAACCTAGCGAGGATTATTCGCAAACTAAAATTCATTTCTATGAAGAAGAGACTAAACCTAATCAAGAACGTTTAGTTTTAGAAGAAAACATAGAATCAAAGGAAGATAAAACTAATTCGGTAATTCCTGATATGGAGTATATCGGTCAATATAGCGGAACTTACCTTTTGTGGCAAAATGAAGAGGGGTTATATCTGCTTGACCAGCATGCCGCAGCGGAAAGAATTAGATATGAACGCTACCTTGAAAAATGGCGAAGAACTAACCAAGAAACCCAAAGTTTAATAACGCCTTTAAAAGTTGAATTAGCAAATAATTTATTAATTAATTTAAGTATTTATCAGAAGCAAATAAAAGCTTTAGGCATTGATTTAGAAATTAAGGATAATCATGTTTTAGTTAATCAAATTCCTAATTGGTTCCCAAAAGGATATGAAGAGATTTATGTTGAGAGTTTGATTATGGATTTACTGGAAGAAAAGCATCCTGATCAAGAATCATTAATTGATGATTTGGCTAAATTACTGGCATGTAAGCATTCTTTAAAAGCTAATCACTATATCTCCAGTATTGAGGCTAATCAATTATTAAACGATTTAAGAAAATGCGAAAGGCCATATACCTGTCCTCATGGCAGACCAATTATTGTCGATATCAGCCATAGAACTATTGAGTATTGGTTCAACCGGGTGATGTAAGTGATTGATTTAGTAATGATTGTGGGACCAACTGGTGTTGGTAAAACTGCATTAAGTCTTGAATTAGCTAAGAAATTTGAGGGTGAAATCATTAATGGCGATGCGATGCAGTTTTATAAAGGATTAGATATTGGGACTGCTAAAATAAAACTTCAAGAACAAGAAAGTATTCCTCATCATTTACTTGATATTTTAGAACCTGAAGAAGGTTTTTCAGTTGCGCTTTATCAAGAGTTGGTAAGAAAAAAAGTTAGTGAGATAAAGTCAAGAAAAAAGTTACCGATAATTGTGGGTGGTAGTGGGTTGTATTTGAGTGCTGTAGTTGATGATTATTTGTTCTTAGGCGATAAAAGAGATGAAGACATAGAAAGTGAGTATCAAGACTTATCTACTGAACAATTAGCGAAGATCTTAATTGAGACTAAACCATTGTTGGCGAAAAAATGCGATTTATCTAATCGCAGAAGAGTTTTAAGAGCTTTAAGCAAAGATGAAACTGCTGTTCAAGAAAAGTTGAATCCTTACTATGAAAATGCACAAATTATTGGTCTTGATTTAGATAGAAAAAAATTATACGAATTACTGGATCAACGCGTAGAAGAAATGATACAAAATGGTTTGATAGCTGAAGTTAAATCCTTATATGATAAAAGAATTAATTCGCAAGCGATGCAGGCTATCGGTTATAAAGAACTTTATCGATACTTTGATGGTGATATGGAACTTAGTGAAGTTATTGATTTAATTAAAAGAAATACAAGAAGATATGCTAAAAGGCAGTTGACTTGGTTTAAGAACAAAATGAAAGTTAACTGGTTTAAGGTTAACCACGATAATTTTGATAGTACTGTAAAGGAAGTAATAGAATATATAAAAAAAGAAGTTTACTAAAAAGTAGACTTCTTTTAATTATTATTTTTTAACAAATGGCCAATTATCTAAACCGCCAACTAAAACATAGACTGGTTTAAAGCCTTTTTTCATCAGCTTTTTACCGACAGATTTAATTTGCCCTTTATCAGTATTGCCGTAGATAAATATCGGTTGGTCTTTTCTCAAGAGATGCAGACTTTGTAAAACTTCTCTTTTAGGAAAATTACGGCTGCCGTTAATCTTTTCCTGAGTAAAGTCCTCTTTTGATCTGATGTCGATTAATTGACCTTTACGCATGTTTGAACGGAATTCTTCAGCGTCTAGATAGATTAGTTTATAACTACCGGAATTTCTTTTAAAAGCAATTAATAAACCAATAGATATTCCAAGGATAATTGGTAAGATATAATCGGTTGCGTTAAAATCAGTTAAAAACATTATTTTCACCTCGTATTTCACTTCATAAATATTATAGTAGAGTTGAAATCTATTGTCAATAAGACAATTTTGTATTATAATATCTTTTGTTATATAATATATTAGGAGTGAATTTGATGATTACAACCAATGATTTTAAAACTGGAGTTACAATTTTATACGAAGATAGCATCTATCAAGTAATTGAATTCCAACATGTAAAGCCTGGAAAAGGCGGAGCTTTTGTTAGAAGTAAACTAAGAGATTTAAGAAGCGGCGCTGTTATTGATAAGACCTTTAATGCTGGCATTAAAGTCGAACAAGCGATGATTGATAAATCAGAAATGCAATATTTGTATAAAAATGGGGAAACTCATGTTTTTATGAATATGGAATCATATGAACAAATCGAATTACATGAATCAAGATTAACTAACGAAATTAATTTTCTAGTTGAGGGCATGATGATTACGATTATTTCCTATGGACATGAGATTTTAGGGATTGAGTTACCGGACAAAGTTATTATGGAAGTTGTTGAAACTGCAGGTGGAGCTAAAGGCAATACCGCATCAAATGCAACAAAAGAAGCTTTGACCAATACTGGATTAAGATTATCAGTACCTTTGTTTATCAATGAAGGTGAAAAAATAGTGGTATCTACCGCAACCGGTAGATACGATACCAGAGCTAAATAATTATTTAAGGGAGTGATTTTTTTTGGAAGTTAGTCAGTCGTGGCATTTATTTAACGCCGTTACTTTTGATCCGATGTTATTAGTGTTAATGCTCGGATTATTAATGATATCGGCATTCTTTTCAATGACTGAAACAGCATATTCTTCAGTTGGAAGATTGAGGATGAAGACTTTAGTTGAGTTAAAAAAGGCAGGATCTAAAAAGGCATTATGGATTGTCGACAATTTTGATAAAACCTTAACAACACTGCTGGTTGGTAACAACCTTGCTAATATTGCATTGGCTACAGTCAGTGTGATTTTATTTAAAGGATTATTCGGCAGCATGAATAATGCTGATACAGTAATAAGTTTGATGAATACCGGAGTTATGACAATTGTAATTCTTATTTTTGGCGAAATTTTACCGAAGAGTGTTGCAAAAAGCAATGCCGAAAAGATTTGTTTATGGGAATCAAGATTGGTTTATTTTTTAATCAAGATTATGACGCCTTTAACTTACTTTTTCTTGTTGTTAAATCGTAAAGTAACTGGTAGGATTGATACTGAGAACAGAATATCTGTAACTGAGTCAGATTTAGAAACGATTATTGATACCATGGAAGAAGAGGGATCAATTGATGGTGAAGAAGCTGATATGTTACAAAAGGTTCTGGATTTATCGGAAATAACTGTAGAAGAGATTATGACGCCTAGAGTTGATATGATTGCCGTGGAAGTTAATGATGATATAAAAACCATCACCGATACTTTCTTTAAGAATAAATTTTCGCGTTTGCCAGTGTATGACACTAATACCGATAATATTATTGGTATCTTATCAGAGCGAGATTTTTACACGAAGTTAATTAAGGAACAAAACGTTAATATCAGAAGAATGATCCGTCAACCTTTGTTTATTCCTTCCTCAACCAAAGTCGATGCTTTGATTGAATTATTGCAGACATCAAATATGCATTTAGCCGTAGTCGTTGATGAGTATGGCGGTGTTGATGGGATTGTTACAATGGAAGATGCTTTAGAAGAATTAGTTGGCGAGATATATGACGAACATGATGATATTTTTGAAACGATTGAGAAAAAAGACGATTATACTTATTTAGTCAATGCTGATTATGATATTGAAGATTTATTTGAAGATTTAAATCTTGGTAAACCACCAGTATCTGATTCAACTTCAGTTGGCGGTTGGTTATTTGAGATGTTCCAGGATATTCCTGAAGTAGATGAAGAGATTGAATATGAAGTTAGATATAATCAAGAATATGATGAATTGAGTGAACTTATAAAAGAAGATAGAGCAGTATTGGTCTTTAAAATTTTATCTGTCACTAAAAGACGAATTAAATCAGTTTTATTAACGATAAATGTGATTGAAAGCGAAGAATAAGTGAGGAGACTATTACCTCACTTTTTTTAGGAAATAATCAGAAAGCAGGTAATCAATGGAAAGATTACAAAAACTTATTGCAAAAGCAGGCGTTGCTTCAAGAAGAAAAGCGGAAGATTTAATTGCTTCAGGTAGAGTTAAGGTGAATGGGGTCGTTGTTACAGAACTAGGTACTAAAGCTAATCCTGGGGATGACATTGAAGTTGATAATAAAAGAATCCAGCTGCAAGAGCGGGTTTACTTTGTGTTGTATAAACCAGGTAGTGTGATTTCAACGACAAATGATCAGTTTAATCGAGATGCAGTTGTTGATTTAATTCATGAGAAAGAACAAGTTTTTCCGGTTGGAAGACTTGATTATGATACTACTGGAGTTTTGATATTGACTAATGACGGTGATTTTGCGAATATGTTGATGCATCCAAAGTTTGAAATCGAAAAAGAGTATTATGTTAAAGTTAAGGGTTTGTTAAGAAAAGAAGATTCTTACAAAATTGCTAAAGGTTTAATCGTCGATGGTGAAAAGATGAAACCGGCGAAGATTAAAGACGTTAAATATGACGATAAGAAAGAAAATACTTTTTTAAATATTATTATAACTGAAGGAAAGTATCATCAAGTGAAACTGATGTTTGCTTCTTTGGGACATGAAGTTGTTAAATTAAAGCGAGTTAGATATGGCTCAGTAACTTTAGACGGGCTTTATGAAGGACAATACAGAACGCTGAAACCTCATGAGATTAAAACACTTTATAACCTCGCAAATAACATAAAATAAATAAGTAATTTATGATTTTGTTTTTTTGGTTTAAATATCGATAAATATCGAACGATTAAGTAAGAAATTTGTGGTCAAATTCAAAAAATATGGTATAATGTTTAAAGGTTATAGGGAGGTAATTATGGTTTATCATGCTTTAGCTATAGATGGGCCAGCTGGCGCTGGAAAATCAACTGTAGCGAAAACACTGGCGAAACGACTTGGATATGTCTATATCGATACTGGCGCAATGTATCGTGCAACTACATATAAAGCCCTTAGCTTAGAAGTAAATCTTAATGACCCCGAGGCTTTTGATTTCCTTGACAGTACTGATTTTGATTTTAGAAATGGTGAGTTATATATGGATTCAGTTAATATGACTTCACTTAATCGACTTAAAGATGTCAGTGATAATGTTTCTTTAGTTGCTTCACATATTCCTGTAAGGAATAAGTTGGTAAGCTTACAAAAAGAAATAGCTGCCAATAACAATGTTGTTATGGATGGTAGGGATATTGGCACTGTCGTCCTAAAAGAAGCTGATTTAAAGGTATTTTTAACCGCTTCTGTAGAAGTTAGAGCGAAGCGTCGTTATGATGAATTAGTTGCTTTAGGTTCAAAGGTTAATCTTAAAGATTTAGAAAATGATATTAAACGAAGAGACACTTATGATTCAAGTAGGAAATATAATCCTCTTAAACAAGCAAGTGACGCGATTTACATCGATACTTCAGATAAAAACATTGATGAAGTAAGCGATTTGCTATACAAAAAATTTATGGAGATAGTTAACGAAGGAGAGTTTTAGAATGGACATTTATAGCGAAAACAAAATGTATACCCCTAAGGTAGGAGATATCGTTACTGGTACAGTTGTTAAGGTAGGAAAAGAAGAAGTTTGGGTCGATATCAATTACGCATGTGAAGGAGTAATCTATAAAGACTATCTAAGTCTTGATAAATTACAAAGTGCACATGACATTTTAAAAGAAGGCGACCAAATTAAAGTCAAAGTTACTCAGTTTAAAAAAGGGGATGAATCTGATTCGCTATTATTATCACGCATTGACATCCTTAAAAATGAGTTGCAAGATGAAGTAAGAAATAATTTAGAAGTTGGTAAAGATTTTGATTTTAGAGTAAAAAGAAGTGTTAAAGGTGGTTTGGTTTTAGATCATCATGGTATTGAAGCTTTTTTACCCGATAGTTTAATCTTTATTCAAGAAGAAGCTGGCAATAAAGATAATTTAGTCAATAAGACAATCAAAGCTAGAATTGTTGAAATGTCTAGAGAAAGAAATAGAGATAAGATTATCGTTAACCGTAAACAATTGGTTTATGAAGGCTTGAAAGAAGCTGAAAAAGAAGAAATCAATAGTTTGAATGTTGATGATGTAATCAAGGTTAGAATTGCAAGATTAGCTGATTTTGGAGCTTTTGCGAAGATTAGCGACCACGTTGATGGGTTGATTCATATCTCTGAGGTTTCTCATTATCACGTTAAAAAGGTTGATGAATACCTTAATATTGGTGATGAAGTTGACGCTAAAATTATTAAAATTAAAGGCAAAAAAGTTAGTTTATCTTTAAAAGCTTTACAACCAACTCCATGGGATTCTTTCTTAGAAAAATATAAAGTTGGCGATAAGGTTGAAGGTAAGATTGTTAGAAAAATGCAGTATGGCATGTTAATAGAAATTGAAAAAGAAGTTGTTGGCTTATTAAACCGTTTTGATTATTCTTGGAATCCAAGAGAAAATTTAGCTGGTGAAGTTGAGGTTGGTCAAACAATTGAAGTTGAAATTACTTCAATCGACAAGAAAAAACAACAATTTGCTCTTTCTAAAAAACATCTTGAATATAATCCATGGGCTGATTTAAAACTTAAACGTGGCGAATTAGTCAGTGCAACAGTTGTAAGAACTGAAGAAAAAGGCGCAGTTGTTCAAGTTGAAGACGTTGAAGGATTCTTACCGATAAGTGAAATCGCAACTGAAAGAATTAATAGAGTTGAAGATGTTTTAAAATTAGAACAAATCATTACTGTTGAAGTTTTAGAATTTTATCCAAAAGACTGGAAATTAACAGTTTCAATGAAAAGCATTCAAGATAAGAAAAATAGAGCTGAATACGAAAATCAATTACAAGAAAATGTTAGTTCTAATCAAAGTTTAAAGGATTTATTTAAAGATTATCAAAAATAAAAGCGTGGTGATATTATGTTACCAGTTGTAGCGATTGTTGGTCGTCCTAATGTAGGAAAATCAACGCTTTTCAACCGTATTGTCGGTGAAAGAAAATCTATTACTGATGACCAATCAGGCATTACCAGAGATAGGATCTATGGTAAGGCTTCTTGGTTAAACAAAAAATTTACTGTTATTGATACAGGGGGCATCGAGATAAACGATGCACCTTTTTTAACTGAGATTAAAGCTCAAGCTGAGATAGCAATTAATGAAGCCGATGTTATTCTCTTTGCGGTTGACGGTAAAAGCGGACTTCTACCTAGTGATAGAGATGTTATGCAGATTTTATATCAATCTAGTAAACCGATTATTGTCGCTGTCAATAAAGTTGATACGATGAAATACGCTGATTCAATTTATGATTTTTATGAGTTAGGTGCGACTAAAGTAATGAATATTTCTTCAATCCATGGTATTGGGATTGGTGATTTACTTGATGAAGTTGTCAGTCATTTCCCAGATAGAACTGAAAACGATTATGATGAAGATACTATTAAAATTTCTATTATCGGTAGACCTAATGTCGGTAAATCATCTTTAACTAATACTTTATTAGGATATGAAAGAGTTATCGTAAGTAACATTGAAGGTACAACAACCGATTCAATCGATACAGAGTTCACTGTTGATGGTGAAAAGTATGTAGCGATTGATACAGCAGGAATGAGAAAACGCGGCAAGATTTATGAAAACATTGATAAATACGCCAATCTTCGGGCGATGCAAGCAATTGATCGATCTGATATCTGTTTAATGATGTTAGACGCAACTACTGGAATCATCGCTTTGGATAAAAATATTGCCGGTTACGCAATTGATAGTAAAAAAGCTTTAATCATTGTTGTTAATAAATGGGATGCGATTGAAAAAACTGATAAGACAATGCATGATTGGGAAACGAAAATTAGAAATGAATTTAGGTTTTTATCTTACATTCCTATCGTCTTTTTATCAGCTAAAACTAAATCGCGAATTCATACCTTATTTCCTTTACTGAAGAAAGTTTATGAAAATTATGCAAAAAGGGTCTCAACTTCACTATTAAATGAAGTAATTCAAGAGGCGATGATTGTTACACCGCCAAAGGAACATAACCAAAAAAGATTAAAAGTTTACTATGCAACTCAGGTTAAGGCAAAATGCCCAACTTTCGTGCTTTTCGTCAATGATACCGATGCTCTTCATTTTTCTTATTATCGGTTCTTAGAGAACCGTTTACGGGAAAATTTCGACCTTTTTGGTACCCCAATTTCAATTATTTTAAGAAACCGCGAATAATTTTAACAAAAAAATAACTTTTTTTCGCTAAACGCCTTGCTTTTTTAAGATTTACGTTTTATAATGAACATATCTTTAAAAGGAGGAAAAAAATATGAACAAATCTGAATTAGTTGCAAGAATAGCAGACTTATCTGAATTATCAAAAAAGGATGCTGAAGTAGCATTAAACTCAACAGTTTTAGCTATCCAAGAAGCATTAGTAAAAGGTGAAAAAGTTGTATTAACTGGTTTCGGTACTTTTGAAGTCAAACAACGTAAAGCTAGAACAGGTCACGACCCAAGAACTGGCGAAACAATTCAAATTCCATCATTGAATGCACCTACTTTCAAAGCTGGAAAAGTTTTAAAAGAAAAAGTTCGTTAATCTTTTGTTAACGATATGACTGAAAAATTATTTTTTCAGTCTTTTTTTCTTTTTTAAGGAGAAATATTTAACAAATAAAAGGGACTAAGAAATTACTCTTAGTCCGTTTTTTATTTCTTAGGAAATTGTAT
>DDWA01000053.1 GCA_002345425.1 Caryophanales bacterium UBA2298
GTGCCATGCCCGGCACACAATAAAATAAAATCCACTTTGAAAGTGGATTTTTTAATTATTCAATTCAATTTCTTCGGTGTTACAAGTGCTTGTACCACATTTTGTAATTATAAATTTATCGCCAACTATCTCATATGAAAAATCATAATACTTTGGTACGGTAGTTGATTTTACTATTTCACTAAAAAATAGATTCTCTTTTTCATAAACTCTTAATTCATAATATGTAGATTCATCAATTATTTCTAAAACTAGCTTATGTGTATCAGATTTCATTGATTCAAATTGAGTATTGTTAATTGCCAAACTTATGATCAATACTAAAACACTGGTAAAAAGACCTAAAAGAGCACCCAGTTTTAAAAAACCTGTATCACTAATTAAAATTAATATAAATAATAAACCGATTGAAAGCCAAAAAAGCACTAAAAAGATTTTTAAATCTAGATAAGCTTGAATATTTAAAATATGTCCATTAATCTCTTGTGTCCAAACAATTATTAACAATATGAAACTAACAATTGTACTTAAAATCAGTATTTTTCTCTGCTTTTTCATCTTTTTACCTTAATTTCTCTTAACTAGTTAACATTTTAACTTCTTTTTAAAGATAAAGCAATAATATATTTTTTGCTTTCTTAGGACTATTTCATGTATTTATCTAAAATTGAAATAATCTCATCCGTTTTTTCTGGAAAAGTCTGATCAGTTAAAGAATCTTTAACACAAGTGTTAAGATGTTGTTTTAAGATAATTAAGTTAGCTTTTTTTAAAAGTGCTTCAACTGCAAGAATTTGATTGGCAATATCAACACAATACCTATCTTCTTCCGTCATTCGAATAACAGCTTCAATTTGACCTTTGGCCGTTTTTAAAAGATTTAATGCCTTTGAGTGATCATGATTCATATTGGACCTCCAAATTTTTGTTTAAATTAAATTTTTTAAGTCTTAGAGAATTATAGATTACATTTAAACTACTAAATGACATTGCTAAAGCGCCTATCATTGGATGCAATAAACCAAACATCGCAAATGGTATGGCTAGAGCGTTATAAAACCAAGCCCAGAAATAATTTTGTTTTATTTTAGCAAAGATTGCTCTTGATAAGTTTATTGCTTTTACAACTGCTGCTAAATCACCACTTACGAGAGTTATATCGCTGGATTCAATAGCTACATCAGTTCCTGTTCCTAAAGCCATACCGACATTCGCTTGTTTTAATGCTGGAGCATCGTTTATGCCGTCTCCAACCATTGCCACTAAGCCGTACTTTGTTTGAAGGTTTTTGATTTCATTAACTTTTCCATCTGGTAAAACATTAGCAACAACCTCTGATATACCACATTTTTTTGCGATTGCTTCTGCGGTTTTTTTATTATCACCTGTTATCATAACGGTTTTAATGTCGAAACTTTCAATCGCTTTAATCGTTTGTTTTGCATTTGCTTTTAATTCATCTGCAATTGCGATTATTCCTAATACCGAGGTATTATTACCAATGATAATTACGGTTTTAGCTTCTGATTCCAAACGATCTATTTCTTTTGAAAAATCTGATGTGTCAATGCTATGTTCGTCGAATAATTTTACATTACCGATTAGATACTCTTCGTTATCAATTTTACCACTAATTCCTTGACCGGTGATAGCTTCAAAATCTTTAATTGATTTTGCAGTAATATTTTCTTGTTTTGCTCTTTCAATTATCGCTTGAGCAAGAACATGTTCTGATGATGATTCCAAAGAAACTGCTATTTCTAATATTTTCTTTTGGTTTTCAGCTACAATATCAGTTATTACTGGTCGACCAACTGTCAATGTACCAGTTTTGTCAAAGGCAATAGCTTTAATATCTTTAAAAGTTTGAACTGCTTCGCCATTACGGATTAAGATTCCATTTTCAGCGCCTTTGCCACTACCAACCATAAGTGCTGTCGGCGTTCCAAGTCCTAGAGCGCATGGACAAGCAATAACCAAAACAGCTGTGGCCGTTACAAAAGCAAGGGAAAGAATATTTTGATCAGTGTTAATCCACGGAAAAATATTTTCAAAATAATGTAAAATTGAAATATGAAATTCTGGAAAAACATTGAATGAAATAAAGGTCAATAAAGTTATCACTAATATACCGGGTACAAAGATACCAGTTATCCGATCAGCAAATTCCTGAATCGGAACTTTTGATCCTTGACATGCTTCTACCATCTTTATAATTTGTGCTAAGAAAGTTTCATCGCCAATTTTTGTAACTTTAACTTTTAAAACACCATTTTTATTAATTGTAGCACCGATTACATTATCGCCAATACTTCTTTTTACTGGTAAGGATTCTCCAGTTGCTAAAGATTCATCGACAGTTGATTCTCCATCAACGACTATCCCGTCCATAGGAATTTTTTCTCCTGGTCTTATAATCATGACATCTCCGACTGCAAGTTCACTAGTTAATACTTCAATTTCTTCAGTATTAACAATAATCTTCGCCGTTTTAGCTCCGATTTCTAGTAGTTTCTTAATAGCTTGCGAAGCTTTTCCTTTAGCTTTTGTTTCTAAGTACTTACCAACTAAATGTAAAGTCATAATCATAGATGCCATTTCAATAAATGTTGTTATTGGAAAAAAAAGACCTAATAAGCCAACTAAATATGGTGGCATGGATCCTAAAGAAACTAAAACGTCCATATTAGGTCTTCCTCTTTTAAGTGATTTTAAACTCTTTTTATGAACATCAAAGCCCACTACAAAGACAACAGGAAAAGCTAATACCGCAACAATAAAAATATATCCAGGAATCTCTTGTACAAACATATTGATTAACATTAGTGTCATAATAATTGTCGAAATAACTGCAGAAACATATACTTTTGTTTTTGCTTTATTAGTGTGTTTGTCTTCGATAGAATTAATTTCTTGATTATTATTCTCTAGAACTAACTTATATCCAACATCTTCTACAGCTTTCTGAATTTGGCTTAGTTTAATTACTTTATTATTATATTTAAGTGTGAGTTTTTCACTGGCGAAATTCAAAACAGCATCATTTACTCCAAGTAAATTCTTAACAGTTAATTCCACTGTATTAGCACAAGATGAACAAGTCATTCCTTCAACTTTGAAACTAATTGATTCCGATTTCTTTTCTTCAGGAATTACTTCGTATCCTAGATTTTTAACAATTGTAAATATTTCTTCTTCTGTAATTGTTTTGTCGGCATAAGTAACTGATAATGATTCATTCGCAAAATTAACCCGAGCCTCTTCTATGCCTCTGGTTGTGCCCAAATAGGTTTCTATACTTAAAGCACATGATGAACAGCTCATGCCGGCAACTTGATAAGTTTTTTTAATCATGATGTTATCCAACTTTATATCCCAATTTTTCGATTTGGGTTTTTATTGCCTTAATATTGATTAAGTCTTCATCATAACTAACTGTAACTAGTCCACCTTGTAAATCAACATTAACTTTATCTATCCCAGCCATAGATGAGACAACTCTCTTAACTGTATTTGCACAATTATTACATTTCATACCTGTCACATTTAGAATTTCTTTTTTCATATTTCATCCTCCTAGCCCCCCCATGCTATGGGGTACAAATATATTATAACAGATATTATAAAAATGTACAATTTATTTAATTTTTAATAAGAAAGAAGCGATAAAATCAATGATCGCTTCTTAATGAATGTTTTTATGTTTTAAATCCTTTTCTTTTCTGAGTTCCCCATTTACCACTTTCTTTAAGTGCATTTAAACTGCTGATTACTCGGTGCAAACTCACAATCTGACGATACCCAAAATTTTCGAGTATTGCATAAAGAATTAAAATAAATGTTTCTTTGCGATTCATCATTAAAATTTCTCTTTCTGTCATAAATAATGATGATAACGATATTACTACTCCAAAAGCAATTGATACTGTGAAAATTCCCAAAACTATCGCCGGATTAAGCAATCCTAATACAAGCGCAATAAACAATATTAAATATCCTTGAGCTTCAAAAAATGGACCTAAAAATTCAAAAAAGAAAAAATAAGGATAACCGATAAATCCGATTTGCTTATACTTAGGATTTAATGCTAATTTTCGATGGTAGGAAAGAATATCAATTAAACCTCTTTGCCAGCGATTACGTTGTTTAAGCAGTGTTTTTAAGTCGCTTGGAAGCTCAGTATAGCAGTATGCATTATAAACATAGGATACTCTAAAAGGTTCTTTCTTTTCCAGCGCCTGCTTGGTTAGCCTTACAACTAACTCCATATCTTCTCCAACAGTATCTTTTTTGAAGGTTCCACTACTTGTTAGATAACCTCCACCTTCGATAAGAGCAGACTTTTTAAATAAACCAAAAGCACCAGAGATAATCATTAAGCTTCTAACTTCACTCCAACCTATTCTGCCACTAGTAAAAGCTCTTAAATATTCAATCGTTTGGAAGCGACAGATGCTTTCTTTGGGAATAGCTCTTTGTTCAACTTGTCCTTTATCAAACTTAAATCCATTGGCAGGATAGATATTTCCTCCCATCGCAACAAATGGCTTTGTATCGTCTAACATCGCTGAAGCTAGTTTTAATAAAGCATCACCTTCTAAAATACTGTCAGCATCTATACCACATACATAAGGGTTTTTACTAACGTTGATTCCCACATTCAAAGCATCTGCTTTTCCTCCATTTTGCTTATCAACCACAACTAAATTAGGAATGTCTTTACAAGTGTAAACACCACGTAGTTTTTTTGTTCCTAAATATGTTTTATGAGTGGGATGTTTCCGTTCAAGATTAAAATGATCAACTAATTTTTTTAGTGTTGAATCCTTTGAACCATCATTAACTATCACCACTTCATAATTAGGATACTGAAGATTAAGAAGACTGGTTACACTTTCAATAATGCTTACTTCTTCATTGTAAGCTGGCGCGATAATTGATATACCTGGTAAAAGGCGGTCTGAAAAAAGCAGAGAATATTTTCTTGTTTTAGATAGATTCACCTGTTTTCTTGATCCTCTTAAAGCGAAAAAGAAAAGAATTATATAAACTGTATTAATTGCTAAAAAATAGAAAATTAAATAGACATTAACTTCGATTAGAAAACCTGTGATAATGTCAGAAAAACTCATGTCAATTATTTTAACATTTAATCTA
Organism: Caryophanales bacterium UBA2298; assembly: GCA_002345425.1. GTDB lineage: Bacteria > Bacillota_I > Bacilli_A > Izemoplasmatales > Hujiaoplasmataceae > UBA2289. Next base: position 5,158 of record DDWA01000053.1, read on the forward strand.
ACTAAATAAATTATTGGAAATAATAAGAGCGCAAAAGCTAACCATCTTAAGATCCAATATACTTTCTTTTTTTCCACTGGTGCTTTTTCTTTATTCTGAGAAACTGGAGCTAAACTTTGAAGACCTAATTCAACAAGAACATTAGAATTTAAATACATTCTAAATTCTTTAGTCATTTCTTCATCTACGTTTAATTTTGATTTGATTAAATTTAAAAGATATTTTTCTATTAATTTATCACGATTATTATTTAAGAAGTCAATTAATGGTTCAATAATTTTTTGTTCTAGAATAAGTAATATTATCTCATTCAAAATTTCTCTTTTAATATCGTTGAATTTTAATAAAATGTAGTCAATTCTTTCTGAAAAAACAACAGTTAATTTTTGACGTTGAAATAAATTTAACGATTCATATAATCTTAATAAATGATCGAGAAAAAATTTGTCATTTAGAATGATTTTTGATATTGTTTTCACTATTATTTCATCAAGACTATTAGTTCCAAACCTGTCTAATATACGGTTAAAACATTTGATCGTCGGCTTATAAGATAGCGATAATAAGGCATATTCTTGAACCATTAAATCTTGATGTTCTAAATAATTTGGGTCACTTATAATTTCTGGAGTATGTTGCAACAAATTCTTAAGTATTACTTCTTTAATCAAGTTATTTTGATTGTCTTCAAAAGGTTCGCTATCAATTATCCAATCTAATGTTTCTTGCATATAATTAATCAATAAAGCATCTGCATGAAATGATCCAATCCTTACTAAGCCAAGGACAATTTCGAATCTTGTGTCTTTAGTCCATAAAGGGAAGCTATCGTAAATCCGTTTATAGTTATTACCCAATAGAGTGCATAATCTTTGATGATATGTGTCAGTTGAATCAACCAATGATTCAACAATCACCGGTAAATACTCAGCTTTAAGCCCATAACGCATCTGCGCTACGATGCTTAATTTTATCGCTTCATTTTTTTCAATTTTGAATCTTTCGAAGAAAAGTAAATGGATTTCTTCAGTTCTCATTCTTCCTAAATAATATATAGCTATTTGGCGCTTGTACTTACTACAAGAGTTTAATTTTTTAATCTGGGTTTTAATAAATTTTGTATCCTTAAAATCGTTGATGATTCTTTTTCTCACATCCGGCTCAAGGTGAATTTGTTCATCAACTTCAATTAATGCATCAAAGAAGAATTTTTTTGTGATTGGAATTTCGATTTCTTCATTGTCGATGTATTTCTTAAAAAGATAATCTCTAGCTTGCTTTACTTTTAAACATTTCCTTTCATGAATAGCTTTTTGTCGTAAAATTAAAATAATGAATATTAAACTAATAAAGGCAAAAAAAGCGAGTACAGCATAGACTATGTCAATTATCATAGAATCACCCGCTTATCGCGAATTCTTTTGATGTGACCTATGAGTTCTTCAGGAATAATTGGCTTTTGCAAGATTAAATCAATGTCCAGTAAGTTGGCTCGCATAATTACATCTAAATTTTTATGGTGACTGACAATTATGAAAGGGATATTTTTATAGTTTTGTAAAGTGTTTATTTTTTGTTTTAAACGAAAACCATCGAGTTTACTTAGGTTAATTTCCGAAATAATAATGTCTATATTATGTTTTTCCAACATTTCATAAGCATGGTATATATCTTTAGCAATTATAACTTGGTAATTGATTCTTTCAAAGATTTTTACCATTAAGTTTTGATTTGTTTCATCTTCATCCACAAGTAAAATTAAGCCTTCTACATAAGTATCTTTATCTGTGTTTTTATTGACAACTTGTCCTTTACCCTTTAGTTTAGCCTTTTCTAAACGCATTAAAGCAATATCTATAAATTGGTTAACTCGTTCTTCTAGCGAATAACGAGAGTTTAATTCTTCAATGGTAACTATACCCAAAGAAACAGTTATCGGTTCTACAAATACTTCAGAATCTTTCACATTGTTCATTAGTTTCAAAGCGAAAATTGTCAGCATTTTTTCATTGATAGCATGTTTATAAACAAAGATTGCTGGGCCATTTCTCTTGAAAAGAATTGTATCTTCACTTTTTATCCTATTGATTATATGAACAAGATTTCTAATTGTTTCATCGCCTTTATTAGATCCATATTTTTTATTTATCTCGATTAAATTATCGATTTGCATAACTATTAAGCCTCTAGTTTTCTTATCTTCTAGTGGTTGATCTAAATTATTTAATAAATGCTGAATCATGAAACGTTGATTATAAAGATTGGTAATAGGGTCCCGAAGTAATTTATCCATTGTTTCATCAACTTGTGAAGTTAAATTTAGAACTTCTTCTTCTAATTTAACATTTTCAGCGTTAAGATTTTCGATTTTTTTAAGTTGTTCTACAAATTTAGTTTTATAGATAACTGGTAATTTTATATTGTATGTTCGGTTATATTTTTTGACGATTGGTTCAAGTAAAGCAAGCCAGGTAACGCCTCTTTCTCGATAAATCAAATCAAAAAAACCGTTCCACAGCTTATAACCGGTAAGCGTAGTGCTTTCAATTTCTAAACTAGGAATTAACTCTAGTTTTATCGGACTATTTTTAAAAACATTTAGAATATCTTCACGGTGATATTTAGTTTCTAACTGTTTTAACATATGATTGCAAATTGTTTCATAATCATAGGCAACATTTTTGGTATTTTTACGTTCAATTACTTGCTGAGAATTATAAAAATCGTATTTTAATATAGCTGTGAAAACTTCTATAACATTTTCTTTTTCGATTGGATATCCTAAGCGGGGATAAATCGTATTTATCTCTAATTTTTTTAATTTTTTCATTACGTGTCGAATAAATTCAACGCTAGGCAACACCATTTCATGAAAATTGTTTATAGCCTGAATTAACTCGCTGATATTTTTGTTTTTATGCAAGCTTTGTGAAGCAAGATGGCCAGAAAAAAGGATTTTATTTTCTATACAATATGTGCCAAAACATTCTGGGAAAGGTAAAAATGGCATAGGTATAAACTGGAGTGTTTCTCCATTTTTTAACTTCAACTCATAATCGAGTTCTTCAATAGTCTTTATTCCAGCACTTAACATTGTTTCTAGATAAGGTAAGCCGGCTTCATTCGCTATAATAACGCCATTAAAACCTGCTTTAATCAAATCATCAAGTGATGTTGAGTTTAAAAAGTCATTTGATTGAAGAATAACATGGCTGATATCTGATATTGAGATTGCCTTTTTTAAAGCATCAAGAAGGATTGGCACATGTTGTTTTGCGCCAGGATCAATCAATATCATCTCATCCTTGGTTTTTAATAAATAGCTATATCTATTTACTTCTTCTTCAAGAATGATTGGAGTAATATTTATTTTGTTCATAACCTTCCACCTTCTAAAAATATATTATTTTACACAAGTGAACTTAAAGACCACAACTTTATACTTTAATTATATCATTGTTTACTGTATTTAAAAAGATTGCAAGAAATCTTTAAAATATGGATTAAATAATTTAAGCATTTTACTTGATTTTATTATACCCCCTAGGGTATAATGTATATTGAAAACAAGAGGTGATTAATATGAAATGCGACTCATCTTTAAAGAATCGTTTAAAAAGAGCTCAAGGGCAAATGACTGGCGTTTTGAATATGATGGAAAATGAATCTGCTTGTGTTGATTTGTTAACACAATTAAAAGCGATCAGATCGAGTATCGATATGGCAATTGGCATTCTTACAACCTCAAATTTAATCCAACTGATTGAAGAAAAAAATAATGTCAGTCTAGCAAATATTGACGATGCGATTAATCTAGTAATTAAAGGCATAAAATAGAGGTGATATAATGTTTACATTTAATATCGAGAAAACTAAAGAAACTTCGGTTTTTGCAGCTGAAAAATTATGGGATTTAATCATTATTGGCGGTGGACCTGCGGGACTTAATGCTGGTTTATATGCTAAAAGAAAAGGTTTGAAAGTGGGAATTATTACCTTAGAAATAGGTGGACAGCTGCATAATACTTCTGTTGTTGATAACTATTTAGGGTATAAGGCAATTGAAGGTAAAGATTTGTCTAATGAATTTTTAGCTCATGCTAATAGTCTAGAAATACCTATTCTTAATAGTGTCCGAACACAAAAAATAATTCATAAAGATCCCACTTTTACCATCCAAGTCTCTGATGGAAAAGAAATCAATACAAAAACAATAATTTTAGCTACGGGTGGTGCTCCTAGAAAATTAAATATCCCTGGAGAACAAGACTTCAGCAATAAAGGTGTATCTTATTGTACAACCTGTGACGCTCCATTCTTTAAAGATAAACATGTTATAGTCGCTGGTGGTGGAAACAGTGCCGCTGAGGCTGTATTGGATCTTGTTCCATGGGCGAAAAAAATTACGGTTGTCCACCGAAGTTTATGGAGAGCCGATAGCATTTTACTTGATAAACATAAACATATTGAAAATCTAACAGTCTATTTAAACACGCAAATATTGAGAGTTTTAGGCGATGAAAATATGACTGGAATTGAAGTTTTAGATAAAATAAATAACAAACCTTATACAATAGACGCAGATGGGTTGTTTATTGAAATTGGCACTATTCCAAATAGTCATCTTGTCAAAGATATGGTTGAAATAAATGAACGTAATGAAATTATCGTCGATGAAAATCAAATGACTTCATTACCTGGGTTGTTTGCAGCCGGTGATGTAACAAACCAAGTCGAAAAACAAATCATTATATCAGTAGCTGAAGGTGCTAAAGCAGCTTTAGCTGTAACAAAATACTTAAATAAATTTTATAAAGGAGAATAATATTATGAATCAATTATTAAATCAAGATTTACAAAATCAAATCAGAGAGTTTTTATCTAACATGGATAAAGCTGTAACATTCGTTTTGTTTACTAAAGAAACAGACTGTGAAACTTGTGAACAAACAAAAATGCTATTACAAGAAATAGCTGAATTAAGCGACAAAATAACTTTTGTTGAAATGGATTTAGAAAAAAATAAAGCTGAAGCTGATAAATATAGTGTAACTTTAGCACCTAGTTTTGTTATCCTTAATCAAGAAGGAAAATATCAAGGAGTTAAATTCAATGGAATTCCTGCTGGTCATGAAATCAACTCATTCTTATCTGCTGTCATTGATATGTCTGGGGTTGAATTTGGTTTTGATGAAAAAATTGTCGAAAGAATAAAAACAATTAAAAAACCAGTAAATATTAAAGTTTTTGTGACATTAAGTTGTCCTCATTGTCCAGGTGCAGTTTCAAATGCTCATCGTTTGGCAATGTTGAATGAAAATATTGAAAGTGAAATGATTGAGGCACAAACTTTTTATGATTTATCGAAAAAGTATAATGTTTC
>DDWA01000004.1 GCA_002345425.1 Caryophanales bacterium UBA2298
AACATAACTTAGGGCTATGTCCCTAAGTTATGTTCCCATAAGGGAAAAATCTACAAAATTCATTATTATTCACTGAATTAGCATTATTTTTAGCGATTTCTCAAAATAATAGTGAAAAAATATTTAATTTGCTATATAATAGATAAGAACATAACTTTTATCTATTGAGGAGTGAAATTAAATGGGACAATCTATGGAAAATAAAGCTACATTAAAAAAGGTATTAAATATTGTTTTTTATGTAGTTTTAGCCATTGTATTTATTTATGCGATATTTGGGCTATTCTCGAAAAAAGATAGCAACTCAATATCATTTTTAGGTATAACATCTATGGCAGTACAATCAGATTCAATGTTACCGGAGTTTGCTGAAGGTGATTTGATTTTTGTTAAGACTGATTTCAATGCAAAAGAGTTAGTTGAAGGCGATGTTATCACCTATCAAGATTTCATGATTACTGAAGATGGTGTTGTCACTTATTATAATACTCATAGAATCATTGATGTTGACGACACTAATGAAGTATGGCGGTTTGTAACAAAAGGGGATAACAACCTAACTCAAGATCCAAGACAAATCCTAGAAACTGAAATCTATGGTGTTTGGACTGAAAAATCATGGACAGGCTTTGGTAAATTCGCTGACAGCATAACTGACTTCTTAAAATCAAGTCTTGGCTTTTTCCTATTTATTGTTGTTCCATGTTTGGCTCTATTAGTTTATGAAGTAATTAAGTTTATGAAAGTTTACGCCGCATATAATGTACAAAAAAATACACAAGACCGTGTGAAAATGCAAGAAGAAGCTCTAGCTGCTGCTAAAGCTCAATTAGAGGCAGAAGCTGTAACAAAGGCGGAGAAAGATAATAAAGATCAACAGAAATAAAATTCTTTGCGCCTTGGACTTTTCTGGAGGAATGCACTAAATGAAAGAATTTTCAGCGTTTTACGTTGACCTTTTTGTTGAAATTTGGTATGACATAGTCTTCTTTTTTCAAGAAGCACTATGGAATGATATAATAAAAAGATTATTTGAAAATATAGTTTCTTACTGGAATCTTTTAATAGAAGATTCTATTTTGCATGAATTTAATACTTTATCCTGGATTATGGTTGTTGTGGCAGGTTTGCTCAATATTACCCTAATCATTTTTTTATTTTTAAGGATATATTTATGGATAAAGAAGTATTTTTCTTTTAGAAGAATTGAAATTGAAAAAAATGAGCTTATCGAAGAAATTGCTGATTTAAATGAAAAAGTTATTGATCTTATCGATGAAAAAAACCAAATATTAGCTATGAAAGTATCGCAATTAGGTATTAATGCAAGAACTGGTGAAACTGGAGAATCTTATTCAACCTCAACGTCAATGCAACCAGCTTATGGTGCAGCAGGGATGTCAGGCGGACAGTTTACTGGTCCAGTATCAATTAAGTCTGGTGATGTTAATCAACCGACCGCTCCGATTGGACCATCAAGATTCGTTAAACTAATTGCTGTTGATAAAGAATATTCTGGTAAAGATACCCATATTTATATGGAAGATAGTGATTATGTTACATTACCTGAATTAGTCACACGATTTGTTAATTTCGCTGCTTCACAATTAAAACTATATTATACACCAAGAATGGTTTCATACTTCTTTGCTGGTATGGCAGCTTCAAAGATTATTATCCTTGAAGGTATATCCGGTACAGGAAAAACATCTTTACCTTATGCCATGGGTAAATTCTTTGATAATCCAGCCGCAATGATTTCTGTACAACCTGCATGGCGTGACCGTGCCGAAATTCTTGGGTATTTAAATGAGTTCACTAAAAGATTTAATGAAACAGATTTCCTTAAAGCGCTTTATGAAGCGATTTACAGGAAAGATGTTAACTTAATCGTTCTTGATGAATTAAACCTAGCGAGAATTGAATATTACTTCGCAGAATTCTTGTCTATCATGGAAATGCCAGATCCGAACGAATGGAAAATTGACCTTGTCCCAGATTCAAAACCATCTGATCCTTTAAAGGTTATCAATGGTAAAATAACTGTTCCGTTAAACGTTTGGTTTGTTGGTACAGCCAATAAGGATGATTCAACTTTCACCATCACCGATAAAGTTTATGACCGCGCCATTTCTTTAGAGTTTGACAGTAAAGGTGAATTCTTCCAAGCTCCAGAGACAAAAGCGGTTCATATGTCAAGTACCTACTTACAAGAAATGTTTGATGAAGCTTTCTACAAATTCCCGATGAGTGAAGAAACTCTTACTAATTTCAAAATTTTAGATAAATATATCCAAGCGCATTTTAGAATTGCCTTTGGTAATAGAATCATGACTCAAGTTTATAAATTCGTTCCTGTCTTCGTTGCTTGCGGCGGATCGGAGCTTGATGCTTTAGATTATATATTTGCTTACAAGGTTTTACGTAAATTTGAAAGTTTAAACTTAGCCTTTTTACAAAATGAATTAACAGAACTAATTGTTCAAATAAAGAAGATTTTTGGTAAGAATGCTTTTGAAGAATCAGTCAATTTTATTAAAAACCTACAGAAGCTAGTTTAGGAGGTCTTTTATGGGAGAAGGAACCGCTAAACGCTACTATAAAAAAATTAATACTACCTTTGAAGGAGTTAATCGGTTAGATGATTTTGCTAAACAATATCTAAATCTTCTGGAAAGTTCGAAATTAGACCTTTATCAAAAAGAACGTCGTGAAAGAAGAATCTTTGATGATAGTTGGTTGAGTAATATTGAAGGAATTATTCCGGTATTTGATCGTTTAACCAGAGCCCCTAAAGAAACCTTAAAAAAAGTTTCTGAAGTTGTACCAGTTGAAAGAGCTAAAAAAATTGATTCTAACACGATAAGACATTTAGCTGCAAATACTCAAAATATTAAGAAAACGGGTAAAAATGGAGAAATTCAACCTACAAAGTTATTAACTTCATATTCCGAACAAGAATTGGGAACCTATGAAAACCGCTTCTTAATGACGCTGGTTGACAAAATATATACTTTTATTGAAATTAGATATAAATTAATTAACCATAAGATGAGTACAGAATATGTCAACTATCTTAAGGTTAGTTCAACGATTGAATATCAAAGTGCTAATATTGATTATGATTTACATTTAAGAATTAATCGTAATATGGAAGACGATGCAGTCTGTAAGAAAAACCAAGAACTGTTTGACCGCATGAAAGACCTAAGAGATAATATCGCAAATTATAAGAACTGCAGTTTTATGCGTCAAATGTCAGGATATCCACCAGTTAGACCGCCAATCATGAAAACTAATATCATCATGAAAAACCTTGAGTTCTCTCAATGTTATGATTTATGGTTATTCTTAGATACAGTTGACAGAGTTGGTTATGAAGTTGATATCTTAGAACGAGATGTTGATTTTGATGCAGAATACATTCGTCAAATTGAAAATACGATGATGGTTTTATATGCAACAGTAGCTAATAACCAAATAGAAGAGTTTGCTTTATCTCACGAAAAGCCATTCTCATATCGTAAAGCTAAGATGCCAAGGATCTTAAAGAAGGTTGATGAAGACGAGTATTTAGAAGCTGCAGAATATCTCTTTAAAGACGAAACTTTAAATCAGTATTTCTTAGATCAAATCAAAAAAGATAATATTCAAAGATATAATACTTTAATGGAAGCAGGAATTCCTAAAGATAAAAGCATTGATATCATTCATAAGAAATTATTAGATATCGCTGATGGCGCTTTTCAAGATTTCATCAATTATACTTTCAACCCTGAAGATGAAAAAGATTTAAAGGCAAAAATTGAAATTCAAAATGAAATTGTTAAAGCTTACCGTGACATCGAAAAAGTGAAAAGAGAAAACTTAAAAGATATTGAAACTGAAAAAGCTTTAGCGATGTTAGAACTTAATACTTTACGAGATGAACTCAAGAATCGCGAAGCGATGAAAAAGGCGGAAATCGAGGCTAAAAAAGCTGAAGAAAGACGTTTGGAATTGCAAAGAAAGAAAGCCATTGCTCAAGAAAAAATGGCTAAAAAGAAGAAGATTAATCGCGCTAAGGAATTATTAGAAAAAGCTGAAAGAGCGAGACGGATGCAAAACAAATAAAATTACGAAGTTTGCGAACTTCGTTTTTTTGGAGAAAAACATGAAAAATATTTCAAAGAAAATTCTACATTACTTACCTTACGCTATCATTGCACTAGCAATGATAATGATGGTTAATTTAGGTATTTCATTAAAAAAAAATGAAGTACCTAGTGTTTTTAATCGTGCCATTTTACATATAAAAACCGGTTCAATGGAAGATACGATTATGACTGGAGATTTAATCTTTGTTAATACGAATGTAAGTGAATTTAAGGAAGAAGACATTGTTAGTTTTCGTAAACCAGATCAACCGGAAATAATCATTACCCATAGAATTGTTAGTATTACCGGTGATTTAGTTACGACAAAAGGCGATAACAATTTCACATCTGAATCTTGGGAAATAAACTTTTCTAAAGATCTTATTGTCGGGAAATATGTTGGTAAATCAGCTTTGTTAGGATCAGTATATGAAGTGATGTTTGTTAATAGTTTGAACGTTGTTTTTGGTTTGATAATTTTGATATTTATGCTGATAGGCGTTATCGAGATGAAAAATATCATTAAACTCATGTCAGAGAAAAAACAAATTGAATATGAAGAGGAAAAACAGAAGTTGATAGAAGAAGAAAAAGCAAAATTAAAAGATGAGATGAAGGATTAATATGAGAGCGATAGTTTTAGCAAGCGGTTCAGCCGCTAATGCTACTTATTTAGAAATAGGAAATTCAAAAATATTAATTGACTGTGGTTTAAGCTATAGACAACTAGTCTACCGTTTAAAAGAAAAAGGTAAAGATTTAAATAATTTAAATGCTGTTTTTATTACTCATGAACACGCAGATCATGTGATGGGTTTAAGACTTTTGGCTAAAAATCATCAGATGAAAATAGTCCTTAGTCAAGGAACATACGATTCTTTAGATAAAAGATATTTAGGTGAGATTAATCAGGATTTATTTAAGGTTGTAAGAGGTATGGAAACAATCGATTTATTTGATTTTAAAGTAATGCCTTTCAATACTTATCATGATGCCGCTGAACCTTTTGGATATCGTTTTATTGAAGGTGATAAGGATTTGGTTTATATCACGGATACTGGTTATTTTCCGATAAAACAATATGATTATTTAAGGAATTCACATTGCTATATTATTGAGAGCAATCATGAAGTAGAAATGCTTTTAGAAAGTTCAAGACCTTGGCTATTAAAAAGAAGGATTTTAGATGATCAAGGGCATTTATCTAATGAAGACAGCGCTAATTTATTACTTAATTTAGCAGGAGAAAAAACTAAGTATATCGTTCTTGCTCATCTTTCCAGAGAGTGTAATCTTGAAGAGTTAGCTTTAGGGACATATAAACGAGTATTTTTAGCTCAGGGAGTCGATATTTCTCTTTATAAATTACTCGCAGCTAGACAGAATGAATCAAGCGAAGAAATCATCATCGAATGATTTTTTCTTTTTTTGAGTGGGGAAATTAAAACTAAATTGTAATTGTTTTTGAAACGTTTTTAAGTTATAATAAGATGAACGAATATGTGCTAGCGTACAAGATTTTTACAAATTATATATAGGAGGTTGTTTATGACAACAAAAAAAGTATATCAGTCAATGGATGGAAACCAAGCAGCGGCTCATACAGCTTATGCTTTTACTGAAGTTGCTGGGATTTATCCAATTACACCGTCATCTCCAATTCCAGAACATGTTGACCAATGGGCTGCGCAAGGAAAGAAAAATCTTTTCGGAATGCCTGTTAAAGTAGTCGAGATGCAATCTGAAGCTGGAGCCGCAGCTACTGTTCATGGATCATTAATGGCAGGAGCTTTAACTACTACATTTACTGCATCTCAAGGATTATTACTGAAAATTCCAAATATGTACAAAATGGCTGGGGAATTATTACCAGCAGTTATTCATGTTGCTGCACGTTCTTTAGCAGCTCACGCTTTGTCTATCTTTGGAGATCATCAAGATATCTATGCTGCCAGAATGACTGGATTTGCAATGTTGGCTTCTGGTTCGGTTCAAGAAACTATGGACTTAGGTGGGATCGCTCATCTAGCTGCAATTAAAACTAGTATTCCTTTCATGCATTTCTTTGATG